>JAQZBD010000023.1 GCA_029239235.1 Herbinix sp. | reverse complement strand
TTACCCCGTTTTCATCTACAGCATAACCGTCAATCCTGGTGCTTTTTGCCAGGGAACCGTCCGAATTGAAGTAATACCATTTACCCTCAATTTGGAGCCACTTGCCAGTAACCATAATTCCGTCTTTGTAATAGAGGTACTGTCCGGCATCGTTCAGCGTCCAACCCTGCGCGGTGGCAGAATCGATGGTTAGTTTGACATACCGGTGTAACATGGAGGAAACCTCCGCAATTCATAATCTTCAATTCGTACTGTCTTTAGGCATACAAAAAATCCGGATTGTAATCAGCCTTTCAGCCAACTGCAATCCGGTATTTTTTATCGTTTTATTCATCAAAGCTTCTCACATTGGGGGATAGTCTCTCCATTAATATCTGCTGCTTTCTTGCGTAGTCTGCTCTTTTTTCCCTTGCCCAATTCCAATCCTCATATGCCAGATAATCCTCCGTATACAGCGCGGCTGCCTCATGCCCTGCAACAGGGCTGCCGGTTTTCGTAAACTGCCAAAATACCTCGTCATAGCGCCGCACATCCCACTGCGACTCCTTCAACTCGAGAAAATAGCTATCGTTTGCGTAAACAATGGCGGCAACGGTAATTCCATTTTCTCTCAGACACTTGCGAATAGCCCATACAGCCGTCTGCAAATTACGCAACGCCTGATCAGGGTTACTCTCCGGCCAAAGATCATCGCAGATTTTATACTTGTCCAGCCATATACCTACATTTGCAAGAAAATAGGCTAGCAGCTCCCTTGGTTTGCTCCTGCGCCATTTAATAGCTTCCCTTCCCTGATAGATGCCAAATTTCCCGAAAAACTGAATTCGAAGAATCTCCGGCTCCTGTGGAATCCCCCTTTTACTGCGAATCCGTTCCACTGCCTTTTGAAGTCTCTCCGGGCGAATCGGCTTTAAAATATAATCAATCGCATTGATCTCAAAGGCTTCCACTGCATATTGGTTGTAGGCTGTTACAAACAGGATATCCAACTTCGCATTCCGTTCCAGAAGCCGCTCAGCAAGCTCCAATCCGTTAATTGTTCGCATTTCTATATCCAAAAAGGCTAGCTCAGGCTGTTTTACTTCTACTTCCTTTAGCGCTTCCAGCGGATCTGTGTAGCTACCCACAATCTCCAAATCCGGATAGACGGTAAGCAGCCTTTCTATTTCGTTCAGCAGAGGAAGTTCATCATCCACTAAAATCACTTTCATGTAATACCTCCCTGTATGGAATCAGAAGGGTCACCACTGTGCCGATACCCTCTGTGCTTTCTATATCCAAACGAGCACCTAGGTAACTCCCCAGTCTGCCACGAATGTTTTTTAGTCCTACCCCAGCGCCTGGATTGTCTCCCCTGCGGATTCCCGAAAGCTGTTCTTTCGGTATACCAACGCCGTTATCTTCCACCCGGATCACAACATAATCATTTTCCCTGCGTATTTGAAGTAAAAGCCAACCGCCCTCTGCCCGCTTGAAGATCCCGTGCCGGACAGAATTTTCCACAATCGGCTGAAGGCTCAAAAGTGGTACCATGGTATCCACGCCCTCCCCAATATCATATTCCACCTGCAGCAAATCACCGAACCTAGCCTGCTCAATAGAAAGATAGGCCTTTACCGTATGTAATTCTTCCGACAAGGGAACCATGCCCTCATGCGTTTCAAAATGAAAGCTGCCCCTTAGGTAATCGGTAAGATCATAGAGCAAGTTTCTAGCCTTTTGCGGCTCCTGCGTTGTCTGCACAGCAATCACGCTGAGTGTGTTATAGAGAAAATGTGGCTTAATCTGCGCCCGCAGGAAGGCCATTTCCGCATCCTGCGCCTGCTTCATGGAACAACGCAAGCGCTCCACGGTACCGCGGTATTCCAAGCCCAAATAAGCAATCATTACCACGGTGAAAAGCAAGATAAACACCTGCACGAAACCGGAGTTTTCCTTGATTCCCAGTGAAAACAGAATTGCGTCCAAAGAATATAGATTAATTGACAGCAGTGCGGCAAACAGTAAAAGCCCCTCTGCATTCCGGAGATAGTAACGAACTGCCCGGCTCAGGAGTGCCAGCAAAACAACCGTGTTGCATACCATCACCGCTGCATGGATTTTGTAGTACACATGGATAGGCAATACCATAATCATTGCGAGATAGATGCCATAGAGCAGTGAAACCAGACGGGCTATGCGCAGCGGCAGCAAACCGCCTCTGAATTTATAGAAAATCCAGACAGACCGTTTCCCCATGCAAATAAAAAACAGAACAGGGAAAAAAGCAGGAACACTGGATTTCTAAGTACCATATCACGTGTAATGATAAAGAAAATCAAATGAAAAAGGGCAATCATACACAGCGCCGCAAAAATCAAAAGAGCTGCTAATTGCTTGCGCTGATGCTGCTCCAGCATGGTATCCTCCCGCCCAAGCTCCAAAGAAGCAGGAATACCGGAATTGAGATATTCATAATTGGCTACCTGAACAATAATTTCAATTTTATCACTGTTATTTTCAAAAAAACCCAATTGCGGTGTATTACCGGAACGGTAATTTACTGTCTGCTGTGCAGGAATACCATCGGTAATCAACTCCCGCCCGTTGACATAGATACGGCTGGAAAACCGTATATTAACCTTTTTCAGCACCAGCTTGCCCCGAAACGGAACCTGTTCCAGCACTAACCGGTAGGTTGCACAGCCAAAAGCGGGAAATTTTGTCCCCTCCGCCTGCTTTTCGCTCCACAGAGAAGGCACCTTCCTATAGCTGGCGGATTGTACGGTCTTTTCGGCTTGAAAATCCTCTGTAGTAAGCAGCTTGTTCCAATAAAATTCCCATTCGCCGTCCAAACGGATGACAGGATCACGACCTATATCCCATAAAGCCACATCCATTTTACCCTGTTTCGCAGTCATTCTGGTATCCGGTGCAAACGCTTTGCCCCAGAATATGGATAGTAGCAACACCAATACACCTGCCAAAGTGACTGCGCTTATCATCACAAGCCGCTTTCTCATCCTTTATCCTCATTTTGTAATTTTTCATTAATCATTGGTTACCGATTTATTATACTATGAATTTTGTCGAATTTCCAGAAGCTATTTCGTCAGCCAAAAAATAAAGATGCCTTCTTATTCCCATACATCACTCAGGAACACAATTCTTTTATCATTACGAAACTGTTCAAAAACGTTCCTATAACTTTATTAACAAAAAAGAGGACTTCCCAAACCGTACTACGGCTTGAGAAATCCCCCAAGATAAAGCATTTTCTTAGAACTTACCAGCCTCAGCAGCTTCCTGGATTGAAACAGCTACAGCAACAGTCATGCCAACCATAGGGTTGTTACCTGCACCAATTAAGCCCATCATTTCTACGTGTGCTGGTACAGAAGAAGAACCTGCAAACTGAGCGTCAGAGTGCATTCTTCCCATAGTATCAGTCATACCGTAGGAAGCAGGACCTGCTGCCATGTTATCTGGATGAAGAGTTCTACCTGTACCGCCACCGGAAGCAACGGAGAAGTATTTCTTTCCAAGATCGATACATTCCTTCTTGTAGGTACCTGCAACTGGATGCTGGAATCTGGTAGGGTTAGTGGAGTTACCGGTAATGGAAACGTCTACACCTTCCTTGTGCATGATTGCAACACCTTCAGTTACGTCATTTGCGCCATAGCAATTTACTGCTGCTCTAACGCCTGTGGAGTAAGATTTACGGGATACTTCCTTAACCTCACCTGTATAGTAATCCATATCAGTCTCTACATGAGTAAAGCCGTTGATACGGGAGATGATCTGAGCTGCATCCTTACCAAGACCATTTAAGATAACTCTTAAAGGCTTTTGTCTAACCTTGTTAGCGGACTGAGCGATACCGATAGCACCTTCAGCTGCTGCGAAGGACTCGTGACCAGCTAAGAAACAGAAGCACTCTGTAGTCTCTTCCAATAACATCTTACCAAGGTTACCATGTCCTAAACCAACTTTTCTCTGGTCAGCAACGGAACCTGGGATACAGAAGGACTGTAAGCCTTCACCGATTGCTGCAGCTGCATCCGCTGCTTTTTTAGCATCTTTTTTGATTGCAATTGCTGCACCAACGATGTAAGCCCAACAGGCATTCTCAAAACAGATTGGCTGAATACCCTTAACCATATTGTATATGTCAAGTCCAGCATCTTTTGTGATTTTCTCAGCTTCTTCGATGGAAGCAATACCATAGCTGTTTAAAGCAGCATTGATTTGATTTATTCTTCTATCATATGATTCAAATAAAGCCATTGTATGTATCCTCCTTCACTATTCGTGTCTTGGGTCGATGATCTTAACAGCATCAGCTACACGACCGTATTGGCCTTTGGATTTCTCGAATGCTGTGTTTGCATCGTCACCTTTTTTGATGAAGTCCATCATCTTACCAAAGTTAACAAACTGATAACCGATAATTTCGCTGTTATCATCAAGAGCAAGGCCGGTTACATAGCCATCAGTCATTTCAAGATAACGAGGTCCTTTTGCAAGAGTACCATACATAGTACCAACCATACTTCTAAGACCTTTTCCTAAATCCTCAAGACCAGCACCGATAGGAAGTCCATCCTCGGAGAAAGCACTTTGAGTTCTACCATAAGAGATTTGCAAGAAAAGCTCTCTCATCGCTGTGTTGATAGCATCACAGACTAAGTCAGTATTTAAAGCCTCTAAAATTGTTAAGCCTGGAAGAATTTCAGATGCCATAGCTGCGGAATGAGTCATACCTGAACATCCAACTGTCTCTACTAATGCCTCCTGAATGATACCATCCTTTACGTTAAGAGTTAATTTGCAAGTACCCTGCTGAGGTGCACACCAGCCCACACCGTGAGTTAAACCGGAAATATCCTTTACTTCCTTAGCCTTTACCCATTTTGCTTCTTGTGGGATTGGTGCTGCGCCATGATGAACACCCTGTGTTACCGGACACATCAATTGAACTTCATGTGAATAAGTCATGATTTTGAAACTCCTTTCAATATACATAGTATCGCATTTCCTTTATGTAGGAAAATACAAGCTAATACTTAGGGAAGCCACATCCTGTTGTCGCTCCTTACAAGTGAATTCATATCCGTATGTATTGTGCCAGGGCATACTTCTGGATATAAATGCATCTTGATACCCTACATATTCTCGCATAAAACCCTAAATAAGTCCATAGTTTTTTGTAATAATTTTAACAATGTAGAGGATGCGATCTTTGACTGATTAGTTAGTTGAGTCTTGTTTGATGTAATTGCAAACCATTATCCCCAGCAGAATTGTGGGAATGATAAACTTATAGCCATCTCATTATTTAACTTCTGAGATGGCTATAAAAATTATTGCTCTGAACTGTATTAAAAGTTACTTTCTCTTCCCTATTGGGCTAGGTTTAAGCCCATGATTCCTGCTTCTATCTCTTTGGGAATATCATTGGCAATGATGGCTGTTCCCGTAATTCCATCCAGAGATTTGATCATTTTTCCATCCGGCACTCTTGTATAATAGTCATCAACACATTTCAATAAAGAATATTGACTTTCTGCTCCGCCGCCATAATAAGGTACTACAATTTCCTTTGCTCCATTGGTCACGGTATCAGAAATAATAACTGGAGTATTTACGATTGTAAAGTCCTGATTCACATGTAACTTTCCTGCATTTTCAGTAACCCAAAGTGCACTGCTGCCGCCTGATCCACTAGTGTACGGCCCCATAACCACCACAAAGATCTCATTCTCACCATCATTATTCAGATCTACATAATTATAATAATATCTTGTAGTGTCAGCGAATTCCTCCGGTATCTCGTAGTAATCTGAAATCAGCTGTGCCAGTTCAGGATATGGCTTGCTTTCCGCCTTCATTCCCTTGATTCCCTCCGGCAGACTTACCATATCAATCTCAGTGGCTGCGGATACCTTCTTGCCGAAGGACGTATCCTCCTGCTTACCTTCAGCCTCGCCTGCTGTGTCCGTCGGAGTTCCAGCTGGAGTTTCCGTTGGAGCTATATCTGTTTCAGTTGATGCTGCTTTATCACCAGCGAGAGCTTCTTCTGTTTGACCTTCTGAATCCTCCGTCAAAACATTCTGATTTACAGATGTCTCAGATCCCCTATCCTTTACACCGGTTCCACATCCCCAGGCGTATATCGTAAAACTCCCTAATAATAATCCTAGTACTATTTTCTTCTTCATCTTTTTTCCTCCTTGGTCGTATTTTATGTCTCTTATAAGTTTCGAGATTATTATATCCATGAAATGTATCTAACCTGTATCCTATTTCAGAAATTTATAAATCCAAATAAGTTTTCCACGCTTCTTCATACTGAACCTTCGTCTGTTCCACATTTCCCAGATTACCATCGGAATATTGGAACTGTATTAACTTCCCATTCTCCTCTTCCAGTGCTATTTGAAATGTGATGCCCTTAATTGTAACCGTCCCTGACCAAACAACTACGGCATAAGAAGGTGTTCTAGTATCAATATATAATATGGGGCTAATATCAATTTCATCCTTACTTGGTCCATAGAGATCCATTTTCAAAACTGGAATTTTACATAATTCTTTAAAACACTGTTTTCTGGCCTCATAAAGACTGAAGGTATTTCCCATCTTTAGATCGATCCGATCAATATTCCCGGAGGAATCCTTTAACATGTCAATCTTGTCCTGCAAACTCAGGTTTATCTCCGGTTCTGTATTATTCATATTCATTACTTCAATTGGAAGCTGTGTTTCCACATTAATGATCTTTCTGTCTAGTATATTGAAATACAATTCCGGAATAATAACAACTAACAATAACATTCCTGCAATTACTGCACCATATAAAAGATATCTCCATCCCCACTTCATAAGTCCACTCCTTTCCAGGATAAAGTCACTTTCGTACCCTTACCCAGCTCACTTTCAAAGGCCATTTCTCCATTGTGCATCTGCATGATTCGCGTACAAATGGCGAGTCCCAATCCTGCTCCACCTTCTGATCTGGCACGCGATTTATCTGCCATATAAAAAGCTTCTGTTATTTTATCCAGATCCTCTTTCGCAATTCCTCTTCCATTATCTGAAATAGTCAATACTACGTCTTCTCCCAGTACTTCTCCATTGATTTTAATGATCCCTTTACTATCCACTGCTTTTCTTGCATTATCAAGCACATTGATAATTACGGATTTCATTAAATCCTTATCCGCCTTTATTATAAATTCCTCAACCTCCAGCTGAACCGTAATTCCCTTCTCCCGCAGGCTAATACTCAAGGCCTCCAGAGCTCCTTCGACAAGTTGTCTTAGAGGTACTCTTCCTGCTTCCATTTCCAGTTTTTCTTCTACCATTAATTCCAACAGCTTTATGGACAAGCTCTCCAGCCGCTTTCCCTCCTGGAAGATATAGTTGGCTGCCTCAAAGGAAATCTCCTCCTCTAACTTTCTTGAACGAAGTAAATCAGCGTAGCCAATAATTGATGTCAATGGTGTCTTAATCTCATGGGCAAAGCTACCCACAAAATTCTCCTGCCTCCTCGCAGCATCATATAATTCATCGATCTTCTCTTCCAGCGCATCTGCCATGGAATTAAAATGATTTGCAAGGATTCCAAACTCATCATCGGATTTAGTACTCACTCTGATTTTCATATTACCCTCGGCGATAGCTTTTGAAGCATCTGTCAAATCAGCAATCGGTTTTGTAATCCAGCAGGAAAGAATGAAATTTAAAACAGCACCCAAAGCACCTACGAAAAGCATGATTTTTAGAAATAATTTGATCTGAGCATCTCTCTCAAGATAAATTGAGGTAATTTCATTCCTATTTTCGATTGTTACAGTCAAATCATTTAGTTCCATCCTTACTGCTGCTTGCACAAAGTACAAACCATTACTCTTGTAAATTTTATAGGACAAACGATTCGCCTTCGCGATATCAAGTGGAGCAAAGTCTACATCGGTCATATTCTCTGCTATGGCAATGCCCTTCTCATCTTGGATACGATACTGCTTGTTCTCTGCTTTCCAGTTCTGCTCCAGTGTATTTATAATACTACTAAGCACCTCCTGCTCATTGCTGTACATGCTCCTATTATAATTTCGAACCAGGGCGGTTATCTCCGCTCTAATCATTCGATTATCCTTTTGGACCAGCTCCTCCTCCGCAGCAACCGACTTAGTAAAAGACAATGCAATCATTGCTGTTCCGCCTACACATAAGGATAAAAGGACAATCAGCAAGGTACTCATAAATATTTTTACTCCAAATCTCATTTATACCTCCAAACGATATCCCACTTTATGAACAGCTACAATTTGTTTGTCCCAACCCAATTTCTTTTTTAGCCTCTGCACATGAAGATCTACAGTTCTACTATCGCCTATGTATTCACCACCCCAAACCCGTTCATAGATTTGTTCCCGAAACAAAGCCTGGTTTCTATTCTCTGCAAATAAGAGAAGTAAATTAAACTCCTTCTGAGTTAATGAAATCTCCTGCTCTTCTCTTTTTACCAGCATAGATATTGTATCAATTATAACGTCCTCAATTGTATATGTATCCTCAGCCTTATTGTAGCGTCTTAATACGGTCTCCACTCTGGCAAGCAACTCCAGCAGTTCAAAGGGTTTTGTGATGTAGTCTTCTGCTCCTAAGCGCAGACCCTTCACCTTATCCTCTAATTTTCCCTTCGCAGTGATAAAAATTACCGGAGTCTGATAAGGTTTGATGTATTCCAGTAATTCATATCCATCTACTTTCGGCAGCATGATATCCAGTAAAATCAAATCATAGCGATTTTCTTCTATTTTGTCTGCCGCTTCCATTCCATCAAATACGGTGTCACACTGATAACCATGAGAGGTCAGGCTAAGTTTTATCAGATTTGAAATTGGTTTCTCATCCTCTACAATTAAAATGTGGTACTTTCTCATCGTAAGCCTCCTAACTTATCGCATGGTATCATTATCTCACCTGAATGTATCTTTTTTGTATCATACTAACGCACAAAAACAGCGAATTCCTATGTTAATTATCATAATCATAGCAAATCCGCTGTTCTGCTTCATTATTTATTTATTGGAAATAGAACCTTAATGTCCCTTAATATTCCATTGGGATATATTTATGTAGTTTAGGTTATATATAAAAGTTATGTAACATAGCATTGTTGTTACATAGCATAGTTAGTAACATTACGTAGTTAATTACAATCCTAGTTAGTAACATTACATAGTTACATAGCATAGTTTTTCGCTACGACTTCACCTGCTTTTTTATAAATACTGGCTTCAGCCACATAGCCTCTTACACAGGAAAGTGGATAAACATTTGCGCTTCGTCCAATGACAGTACCCGGATTTAATACACTATTGCAGCCAACCTCCACATAATCACCGAGGATAGCTCCGAATTTCTTTAACCCGGTTTCTATCTTTAGGTCACCGGAATTAACAATTACCAGTGATTTGTCTGATTTTACGTTTGAAGTGATTGATCCTGCTCCCATATGTGCTTTATATCCCAGAATGGAATCTCCCACATAATTGTAATGCGGTACCTGCACCTTATTAAAAAGGATAACATTTTTCAGCTCCGTTGAATTTCCTACCACTGCACCTTCTCCAACGATGGCGCTGCCCCTGATAAATGCACAATGTCTGACCTCAGCATCCTTACCGATAATTGCCGGTCCGGTGATGGAAGCTGTTGGCGCCACCTTAGCTGATTTTGCAATCCAGACATCTTCACCTTTCTTTTCATATTCCTCAGAGGATAGAGCATTACCAATGCGAATAATTTCGTTCTTAATCTTGCCCAGAACCTCCCAGGGGTAGATACAGCTGCTAAAAATATCGGCAGCAATTGTCTCCTTTAAGTCAAACAGTGATCTAATCATTAGATGTTCTGACATCCTCATTCCTCCAACTTATTATAATTATTTACACTATGTAAAAATATATGTATTCACAAGTATTTACAGACTCGTTACTATTCTACATTGAATCCTTCTTAATTTCAATCCATATATCCACTTTTTACTTTGTAGACATTTCGTAATTTTGATTCGAAGGTCAAAAGTCTTCTTTATACTGACGCACTAAATATGTGTATATCTATCCAGATGGCGCAGATCTGGCATCTATGAATTGCTATCTTTTCAGACAATTCATGAAATGGCAAGGCAAGTCCAAATAGATATATATGAATACAGATTCACAATAGTATTATTAAGATAGGCTCAATAACTAATGATACAAATTCTAAAAACAATGGTATACCAGAAATTCAATTCTGATATACCATCATCATAATATTTCAACTCACTTGAATTAAGCTAATTACTTATTCCTAAACAAATTTAAATCAATAATCATATTTATCATAATGATAACGTCTCACGCTTACTCAACCGTAACAGATTTTGCAAGATTTCTTGGCTTATCTACATCAAATCCTTTTCCAACTGCAACATAATAGGAAAGTAATTGCAATGGAATAACGGATAATGAGGTTGTGAAATGCTTATCGGTGTTCGGAATATAGATTGCCATCTCCGATACCTTAGCTGCTTCTTCATTTCCTTCATTGGTAATCGCCAATACTCTTGCACCTCTTGACTGAACTTCTACCATATTGCTGATGGTTTTCTTATATAAGTCCTCCTGGGTGAGCAGAGCTGCAACCAAAGTACCTTCTTCAATTAAAGCAATCGGCCCATGCTTTAATTCACCTGCCGGAAATGCCTCGGAATGAATATAAGATATTTCTTTCAGTTTCAGGGAGCCTTCCAGCGCTGTGGTATAGTCAACGCCTCTTCCAATGAAAAAGCTATCCTTCACTGCTACATAATGCGATGCAATGTATTGAAGCTTTGATACCCCATTATCCAGAATGCTTTGAATCTGATCCGGAATCCTGCGTAAATCCTGTAGCATATGATCAAATTGTTCACCGGAGATGGTTCCTCGTACTTTTGCAAAATGCATTGCTAACAGATACATAGCCGCAAGCTGAGTGGAGTAAGCTTTCGTTGTAGCAACCGCAATCTCAGGTCCAGCCCAGGTATACATTACATTATCAGCCTCTCTGGCAATCGAGCTGCCTACAACATTTATAATACCCAGTACCTTAACGCCCTTCTCCTTCGCTTCTCTCAGTGCTGCCAGAGAATCCGCTGTTTCACCGGATTGGCTGATAATAATGGTTAGGGTTCCCTCCTCTAAGATAGGGTTCCTGTAACGAAATTCGGAAGCCATATCCACTTCTACCGGAATTCTTGCTAAATCTTCAATTACATATTTTCCTGTCATACCTACATGATAAGCAGAACCGCAAGCTACGATAAAGATTTTCTTCAGATTCTTGATATCTTCCTCACTCATGTTCAACTCATCTATTACGATATCATTATTGCGAATTCTTGGATTTATTGTATCACGAACTGCCTTTGGTTGTTCGTGGATTTCTTTTAGCATAAAATGCTTATAGCCACCCTTTTCTGCAGCTGAAATATCCCACTGAACCGTCTTCATTTCTTTTTCAATCGGCTCCAGATCTGAATTATAGAAATTCACTTCATTTCTTGTGAGGCGGACAATTTCACCATTCTCAAGGTAATATACATCTCTGGTCTGCTTTAAGATAGCCGGTACATCGGAGGCAATAAATTTACCTGTCTCTGAAACACCTACAATCAACGGACTATCTTTACGCACTGCAAACAGCTCTTCCGGGCGATCCTTGAATACGATACCAAGTGCATAGGAGCCATCCAGTTTTGTCATTACTTTCGCAATTGCCGCAAGGGCATCTCCCTTGTAATAGGAGTCCAAAAGCTGTACTACTACTTCTGTATCTGTCTGGCTTTGGAACTCATAGCCCTTTTCTAATAAGCGGTTCTTAATCTTTAAATAGTTCTCTATGATTCCATTATGAACAACAGCAATGGATGAGTTTGCATTAATATGAGGATGTGAATTTGTATCCGAAGGGGCTCCGTGAGTTGCCCATCTGGTGTGCCCGATACCAAGGGAACCCTGCATCGCAGCTCCACCCTCTGTTAAGTCACTAAGAACCTTTAATCTCCCCTTACATTTTGATATCTCAACATCTGTGCCATTATGAATCGCAAGACCTGCGGAATCATAACCTCTATATTCCAGTTTTGAAAGTCCTTCTAATAAAAGTGGTGCTGCCTGTTCTTTTCCTATATATCCAACTATTCCACACATAATATTACCTCCATCTGCCGCCTGGCGGCATACTAAATAAAATGAAAGATTCCTCTTTCAACCTATGGTTACTTTTATAAGCATAACGATATAAATTCACTCTTTTTAATTCCTGTACGCACTTTAATAAGGCTCCTTACAGCCCTTTTTCTAATTAACCTTCCATTATCTTTGGTCAGAAATGAGGTTCATTACTCCAATATTCATATAAAATCACAGGAATTATTTATCATGGCTGAAAGTCAACATCATGACTCATAAAATAAATTGTAACTAATGATATTTCCTTCGTGCCAACTGTTAAAAAGGTATGAATTCTCAAAGCAATTAATCTCATTCGCTTATGAGGAGAATTGCCTCTAATTCATTACATCTCTTAGCTATGACGCTTTTGTATAATAGTTGCCTATCGTTTTATCGTCATATCACGTGTCTAAGTACACGAGAGAGCATCCGCCGAATATTTCGATAACTCTCTGCCTCGTTAACCTCCAAATCACTTCGCCCAATGGAGGTGCATGGCGCTAATCTTTGAAAACAAGCTGAGTTACAGCTTCTTTTCTAACATTTCTGTTAAACCGGTCTTGGGTTGACCTTGTTAATGGGTTACATTTGTTATAGTTTTATTCTATGTGCTTCACCTCCTAATGTTACTCACGATCACAGTAATTTAATGTTATGATCATTTTTCTGTGTCACAGATATGTTATCATACCAATTTATGATAGTCAACCTATTAATAGTTCCTATGGTGCTTTGCTTTCTATATTATCTCAGCTTGATTTTGTGTTTTAATGGTATTTTGTGTTTTATGGTATTTCGTATTTTTTTTGCGTTTATCGTATTTTTGCTTTATAGTTTTTTACGTTATTAATCCATTTCGGATGCCGCCTACTTCTTATAAAAAGGAACAACCTCACTGTAGTATCTAGCTAAGGCAGAGTGGTTATTTAGCTGCTTTACTCCCAAAACCATTTTTGCTACAAAGGAGTCTAATTTCTGGGTATACTCCTCCTTTGTAATCTGTCCATCTGCTACATAGGTTAATCCCTTTTCCCAGCTGGCTGTCAGTTCTGCATTTAACAAGGATTTGATGGATGTATTTACCACATCATAAATAAGTTCTCCGAGTAAGGTTGGTGTAATAATCTGAGTCTTTTTGTTTAAGTTAAGGTATGTAATATTTACTAATTTGTTTAGGATTTCCGCTCTGGTCGCACTGGTTCCGATACCGCTTCCCTTAATCTGTGCTCGTAACTCCTCATCCTCAATCAGCTGACCCGCATTCTCCATTGCAAGAATTAGAGCACCTGAATTGTATCTTTTCGGTGGAGCAGTTTCCCCTTCCTTAATCGTCAGTTGATTCACTGGTAGTTTCATACCCTTCTTTAGATTATTAATAATCTGAAGTAAGGAGCCATCTGAGCTGTCCTCTTCCTGATTGTCTCCATCCTCCGCTTCGGTTTCACCTTTTCCCTTCTCTTTGTCAGCACTGCTCTGTGCTGATTTATCACCCGGTGTACCCACAATCTTTAGGTACCCCTCCTTTTCCAATACACGGAAGGAGGCAAAGAAGCTTTCTCCGCTGATCTTTACAACGATAGAAACCTTGCGATATTCTGCAGCCGGGAAAAAGATACTTAGAAATCGTTTCACAATGGTGTTATATACCTTATGTGCGGTAGGAGTTAAGGACCCAAGCGCATTTAAGCCTTGTCCCGTAGGAACGATAGCGTAGTGATCGGTAATCTGGCTGTCATTCACATACCTGGTTTTTGCAATATTCTTATAGCTGCCCTGCTCCAGTATCTCTGCCACAAAGCCGGAGAATTGATTCAGACCCTGTAGCCCCTTGATATTCTTATAGATTTCTTTAGCAACCGCCGTTGATAATACTCTCGCATCCGTTCTTGGATAGGTAACCATCTTTTTTTCATATAGCTCCTGAGTTATCTTTAAGGTTTCATCCGGGCTGATCTTAAACATTCTGGAACAGTCATTTTGTAATTCTGCCAAATTATATAGTAAGGGTGGATTTTTGGTTTCCTTCTTTTTCTCCATATGACTGATCTCTGCCAGAAGTCTGTCCGGCTGTTCCTGTGACCACTTTGACGTCCAGGAACCATCATCATTCATTTCAGGAAAGCCCTCAGTTAACTCTGTAATCATTTTTACCGCAGAGGTTTTTTCAGAAAAACCATTTTCTTTATATAATAATCTGGAATTATAATAGTTTGAACCTTCCACAGCTCGAAACTCTGCGCTAAATTCCTTATCCTCTGCTTGAATTCCACTTAAAACCCGGTAGAACGGTGTCTTCACAAAGCTTCTGACCTCTCGTTCTCTTCTTACCACCATTCCAAGGACACAGGTCATAACTCGTCCAACTGAAATCGCTGTCCACTTCTGCGACTGAAGGAGCCTTTGCACCTCGTTACCATACTTAAGTGTTAATATTCTTGAGAAGTTTATTCCCATCAAATAATCTTCCTGGGCACGAAGATAAGCTGCATTTGACAAATTATCATAGGAAGATAGGGGCTTTGCCTCACGGATTCCTCTGAGAATCTCTTCCTCTGTCTGCGAATCAATCCAAACACGCTTACGAACTTTGGACTGCGGAACCTTTGCCTCCTGGTCAACCAGTCGGTAAATATACTCTCCTTCTCGCCCGGAGTCAGTACAGACATAAATCGTATCAACCTCCTTACGATTTAATAGTTCCTTTACAATATTAAATTGTTTTTTTACATTATCTATGACTTGATATTTATATTTCCCTGGGAGAAACGGCAGCGTTTCCATGCTCCATTTTTTCAGTGCCGGATCATATTCCTCGGGATAACTCATCGTAACGAGATGACCTACGCACCATGTAACAATGGCTTCCTCCGATTCAATATAACCATTCTGCTTCTTGCCCGATATTTTTAAAGCCTTAGCAAACTCATTTGCAACACTTGGTTTCTCTGCAATATATAAACTTTTTGACATCCTGTACCAACTTTCATCTCTTTCTTGCGTTACCCATTATACACCAAATATCGTCTTTTTGCTATGCCAATTATTTTCTGTGCAGATTTTCCATTTAGCAGCTTGAATTATCCAGTTCAATCCATTACAATAAAAATATTAATTTAATTGGTTACAAGCAGATTTATTTGAGCCAATCATCAGTAGATTGGCAATTATCTGATCTATGTAATAATCAATCCCAGAGAGAAGAATCTGTCTTACAGATGAGAAATCAGCTTTTACGAAAGGAGGGTTTTAACATGTCACAAAATGATTGCTGTCAGGAGGAACATGAGAATGGTAATGTAACCGTTCGTGTTAACGTAGATGTTCCAAAGATCATCAAATACCTTTGTATCACAGGTGTTATTATTGTAGGAATTATCTTTGGTACAAAAACCTTTAAGCATATGCTTGAACATGATTTTTTAAAATTATAGAAGAATTATCTGATATCCATTATTTTTCAGAGACATCAAAATTGATAAGCTTTCACATCTACGCAAAATACCGCCCACTGAAACAAGCTGGGCGGTATTTTACTTATTAAGTTTAATTCTAAAGCACATCATTCCTGCACACTTACATCAACCTGCATTTCCTCCAAAAACGCGATAAAATCCAGATGTGTTCCAACCGTCATATCCCGTTTTTGCAGGACGATTACCCGCTCATTCCATGTCATAAGAAATATATCTTTCGTTTCCACCACAGCGTTAAAATGAAGGTAAGGTATCATCTCTTCGCCGCCAATAGACATACCTTTTTCTGTGAAAGATACGTTTAATGGGCTTTTGTCATGCAGTTCAAGGGACTGCAGTCCCTCCAACAGTTTCGCTGAAGCACTCCGATATCGTTTATTTATGTCTTTTCTCCAAGGTTTCATCGAAGCTGAAGCTACCTGGATTTGCTTTTTTGTATGCTTCCGTGAGAGGACCAGAGAAACAATTCCCCATATGGTAGAAATTGTTCCGGCAATTAAAGGACCTATTAACTTCTGTGGCTCCATTAGACCCGGAACCAGAAGAATTATGCCCAGTACCACCAATATAAAACAATAAATTTTGTAGCGGATAGCGCGGCCATGTGAAACAGAGGCCTGAGCCTTTGGACGCCTGTTCAACCAGTCAATACCTTTCCATATCCGCGGGAGACGCTGTCTAGATATTAACTCAGCTCTCCGATCCAAAGCCCAGCCAAGCTGTTCTTCTAAATCACATCGGTTGTATGTACTGATTTGAAATATAAATTCCATTTTGTACTTCCTCCTGACCTCACGGATGATTTTTAACAGAACATTTAAATAGCTCTGTGTCACTTTTTACACAGAGCTATTTTTGTTATCGTTTAAGTGTATGGTGTTCAAAAACTCCACCCCAGATGTAATTCTCCTGCACAGGTGATTTGCAAACCTATCCTATTTTGTTTATTCAGCTTATTCATTATAATCGTTCAATTAGTATAAAGGATATTTATCTGTCAGAGTCTTAACCATTTCCATTGCTTTTTCTTTGTTTGCCTCTACATCCTTAACGAGTAAGTAGATTGCTTCAGCAATCACATCCATATCCGCCGCATTCATGCCCCTTGTAGTAACGGCTGCCGTACCAAGACGAATACCACTGGTAACGAAAGGTGATGCCGGATCGTTTGGTATGGAATTCTTATTGCAGGTGATGTTCGCTGCATCAAGAAGCTTCTCGGTATCCTTTCCGGTTACACCCATGTTCTGAAGATCTACCAGCATTAAGTGGTTATCAGTACCTCCGGAAACTAAGTTAAAGCCTCTCTTCATCAAGCCATTTGCCAGCGCCTGTGCATTCTCAACGATCTTTTTCGCATAGTCCGCAAAGCTTGGATCAAGTGCTTCTTTAAAGCATACTGCCTTCGCAGCAATAACATGCATTAAAGGTCCGCCCTGGATTCCAGGGAATACTGCCTTATTTAATTTATACTCCTCCGCAAATTCAGCACTGGATAGAATCATACCACCTCTTGGTCCTCTTAAGGTCTTATGAGTGGTAGTGGTTGTAACATGGGCATATGGGATTGGGCTTTCATGTACTCCACCAGCTACCAGACCGGCAATATGAGCCATATCCACCATTAATAATGCACCAACCTCATCAGCAATCTCACGGAAGATTTTGAAATCTATCTTTCTGGCATAAGCGCTTGCTCCGGCAATGATTAACTTTGGCTTGCTTTCATGAGCAATTTTTCTTAAGCTATCATAATCTATATAACCCTGTTCATTTACTCCGTAAGGAACAATGTTAAAGTAGCTGCCGCTCATGTTAACCGGACTTCCGTGAGTCAAGTGTCCGCCATGAGCAAGATTCATTCCAAGAACTGTATCGCCCGGCTTCAATAAAGCGAAGAAAACTGCCATATTAGCCTGCGCTCCGGAATGAGGCTGAACATTTGCATAGGTACATCCAAATAACTGCTTTGCTCTTTCAATCGCAAGATTTTCTGCCACATCAACAAATTCACAGCCGCCATAATATCTCTTTCCCGGATATCCTTCAGCATATTTATTCGTCAGGTGACTTCCCATTGCAGCCATAACGGCTTTACTTACAAAGTTTTCGGAAGCGATTAATTCGATATGGCTGTTCTGTCTGCCAATCTCAAGAGATATCGCCTCGGCTAATTCAGGATCAAATGATTTAACTTCTTCAAATGAGTACATTCTTTCATTTCCTTTCCATCTTTACAGTTCTTTTTACTTGGCGTTTGTAAGGAGTTTAGATCCCATTCCATTGCATTCGCGTTTATAATTTCCATTGTAACATATGATTTTTCATTATGGAAGAATAATTCCACAGATATCTCCTCTTGCATTCATAATATTTATTAATATTAATTATTCCTCCATATTATAATAGCGAGCCTTGTAATACATAGGTTTCGATGAAACCGCGATATCCTCTCCTTCGTCTAATGATTAAAGGAGGTATTACAATGAATAAACTACTAAAATTTATAATTCTTTGCTTGGTGCTTACACTGTTTACCGGAGGCTGTGGTACCATAAATTCAAAAAAGCCTGGTAATACCGGCAATACCAATAATCAAAACAGTGGTGTAGATAATCAAGAAGAAGATTCCAAGGTAACTTTTCAAGCAGAAGTGATCAAAGCAGGAGATTCTCTGCTCATTACCCCTGATAAAGAAAGTAACGAATTCAAATCCTCAGATAAAATTTCAGTTGGTGTAACCGAACTAATTCTCAAGGGTATGAACGGCGAAGATATCACCCTCCAGGAGCTTAAACCAGGTGATATCCTGGAAATAACTTATAACGGAATGATTTTGGAATCTTATCCGGCTCAGATTCAAGCATCCGATATAAAGGTAATTGGACATAATAATCTAATTGATGGATACTTAGCGATAATCGACGATATCTGGAACGAGGATAGTGGATTAAACAGTGAGATTGAGATGATAACGGTTGACACAACAGAATGGATCAATCTGACCGACATTGAGAAAGAAATAATCTTAACCGGCATGAAGGATGCCTACGGCTTTGAGATTACTGTGGGAACCTTCGATGAATTGGCTGATCAGGGCATCATTGATAAAGAAAACCTGTATTTCGAAAATGGCGTTCATATTGTAATCTCCGATATGAAGTATGATGAGAAGGCTGAAAAGATCACTTATTCGATTTCTAAATGGCGAAGTGGCCTTGGCGCTGTTGGCTCTGATGATTCTAAGGCTGAATATAAAGATGGCAAGTGGTTGATTAAAAAGGGAGCAATGTGGATCAGTTAAGGCTTTTGCATTTATTTGCTTTGAAATTTTAAAGAGGTGAGGGGCTATTCCCCTCACCTCTTTTCACTCCAATATTAGCTGTATTTAAGTAATCATCTTACTTATAAGTGCTCCGGTCCAAAGCTCAAGGGCAGTAAGGATTCTAAGGAATAAATTGAATAATCCTCCTCTGTTCTTGCCAGGATTACCAAAAACGCTTTAGGATCAACGAATTCTCGAATAACCTGTCGGCACACACCACAGGGAGGGCAAAAATCTGTAATACTACCATAACTGCCACCAACGATTGCAATAGCGGCAAACTCTCTTTCTCCCTCGCTGATGGCCTTGAACAAAGCTGTTCTTTCTGCGCAATTTGTAGGTCCGTAGGCAGCATTCTCAATATTACAGCCTGTATAAATCTTCTCTTTTGTTGTTAGTAGTGCTGCACCTACATGCAGGTTGGAGTACGGAGCATATGCGTTCTTCATGCCGTCAATAGCAGACCGAATCAGATTCTTAACAACTGATCTGGTAACGATATCCGTTTGAAAAAGCAACTCCCCTTTTTCCTGAAGGATAAGGCTGTTCTTCTGAATATTCTCTTGTTGTTCCTTATTTTGTTCACTCATAACTATAACCTCCCTGAAAATATAACATACTTCGTTCCTGATATGCTATTGCAGGAATACAACTGAAACAAGATGAATTAGTAAACTGATTCACTTGTTGCCATGAATTAATATCCGGAGCCTTCCTGATTTTTCGCAAGTTTAACTATTCTGCTGGTTCCAAGTCTATCTGCACCTAATCCGATAAACTTCTCAGCATCGTCAAAGGAGGAAATTCCTCCTGCTGCCTTGATTCGAATATTTTTGCCTACATGCTTTGCAAATAAAGCTACATCTTCAAAGGTTGCTCCAGAGGTAGAAAATCCCGTCGATGTCTTAATAAAATCCGCTCCGGCGTTGGTTACGATCTCGCACATCTTAATCTTCTCTTCCTCGGTTAATAGACAGGTCTCAATAATAACTTTTAAAATAAGATTACCACAGGCTGCCTTTAATTCTCGAATCTCATCCTCGATCAAGGTATACTGCTTATCTTTCAACAAACCGATATTGATAACCATATCTATCTCATCTGCTCTATTTGCAATAGCATCCTTAGTCTCAAATACCTTTACAGCAGTGGTATTATAACCATTCGGAAAGCCAATTACGGTACAAACCGCCATCTTATCCTGAACATACTCCTTTGCCCTCTTAACATAAGATGGGGGAATACATACGGAGGCTACTTGATAAGCGATCGCATCGTCACAGATTTGCTTTATGTCCTCCCAGGTGGCTGTCTGGGTTAAAAGGGTATGATCCACTTTTTCAAAGATTATCTTTTTATCCATGAATTTATCGTTTCCTTTCATGTTATGCGATTTCTAATGCAATTTCCATCATCTCACGGAAGCTCAGCTGTCTATCTTCTGCAGATAAAGACTCACCGGTGAATACATGATCCGAAATTGTTAAAATGCATAATGCCTTTTTATTAGCTCTGGCTGCATTCATGTATAGCGCTGCTGCTTCCATCTCCACCGCGAGCACATTCATTTTACGCCAAAGCTCATTTGCCTCTTTGTTATCATCATAGAATGTATCAGAGGATAACACATTTCCCACCACGGTCTTTATATTCATACGCTCTGCCGCCTCCACAGCCTTACGAAGCAAACCATAATCAGCAATCGGTGCAAAGGTTCCCGGCAGCTTGTATTGTGCTGCATAACTGGAATTGGTTGATGCGCCCATTCCAACTACAATATCTCGAACCTTGATATCTTCTGCTATTCCGCCGGCTGAGCCGATTCGAATGATATTATCTACATCATAGAAATTATAAAGTTCGTAGGAATAGATACCGATGGAAGGCATACCCATTCCGCCTCCCATTACTGATACCTTCTTTCCTTTATATGTGCCTGTAAATCCAAGCATATTTCTTACTGTATTAAAACATACCACATCTTCCAAATAAGTTTCCGCGATAAATTTTGCTCTAAGCGGATCACCGGGCATTAACACTGTTTTCGCAATGTCTCCGGGCTTCGCTGCATTATGAGGTGTTGCCATCTAAAAATTCCTCCTTTATTAATGATTTTAGCTTCTCATACTGTTTTTTCATTTCACAGGGGACGCTTTCCTGCCACTGCTGTGTTAGATAATTTTAGCATATTATGAGTAATTTAGCAATCAAGGTTTCCCTTTCGATAAGTATTATCTATATTAATTATTAGCTATACTTATCTATTTTATGTTCAAGTATCTTTCCTAAAACTAATTTACGCCATTGATTTCTATAAAAAAAGTGTTAAAATGGCTTTATGACTTTTAATAAGAATCAAGTTTTAATCATCAGATTTATGTATTGAGATGAATAGGTGCACATATGTATGTATCGCTTTAGTATAAATATGCCTGTAATACTTGAATTCTATTACTAATATTTCAAAATCATAAGGGGTTGATCTATTGTTTTTATCAAATTTACTATCTGTGCAGGGAATGCTGAAGAAAGATCAGATTCTTGGCAGTCTCCCAGAATCTTCTGTTGCTTATAATAATTTCTACAAAATAGCATGGCCTTCAGCTTTAGAGGCTCTATTGGTAGCAATGATCGGTGTAGTTGATACGATCATGGTAGGAACCGTCGGAACGGGAGCTATCGCTGCAGTCGGCATTACCATACAGCCTAAATTTATTCTGCTGGCACTTATCTTTTCCTTAAACATAGGTATTACTGCTGTTACCGCAAGACGAAAAGGACAAAATGATCAAGACGCCGCAAATCGCACAGTTCGAGTCGGAATCATCATCTGCGCCTCTCTATCCATCATCGTATCCTGTCTTGGTTTCCTTTTTTCCGCTCCGATTCTTACCGTAGCCGGTGCTGATGCGTCGTATTTACCGGATGCTGTTCTATTCTTTCGTATATTAATGTTTAGTATTCCCTTTCAATCTCTCAACCTTACCATCAACGCGGCACACCGCGGCTGCGGAAAAACGAAAATTTCCATGACCACCAATATTATCAGTAATATTGTCAATATCATCTTCGATTATTTCCTTATCAATGGTATCGGATTCTTCCCCAAATTAGGTGTTGCAGGTGCGGCAATCGCTACCACTCTGGGAGCATTGGTTGCTTTTCTTATCTCCTTGCATACCTTATTTCGTAAGGATGGCTATCTTTCATTTTTCCATAAGGTGGGCTGGTCACTACAAAAAGAGATTATACAGCCGATTATGAGGGTAAGCAGCAGTGCCTTTATCGAGCAAGTCTTTATGAGGATTGGCTTCTTCGCTTATGCCGCAATTATTGCAAGACTTGGTACTCTCGAGTACGAAACCCATGTCATTTGCATGAACATACTAACCCTTTCCTTCTGTTTTGGAGATGGCTTATCCATTGCTGCTTCAGCCCTGGTAGGGCAGAATCTGGGCGCAAAAAGACCGGATATCTCCATTATCTATGGAAAAACCGGTCAACGTCTGTCATTTATGATTTCCTGTATCATTTTCCTAGTATTTATCTTTGGACGAAGCTTTCTGGTATCTCTGTTTACATCAGATACGGCAATCATACAGCTTGGTGCCGGAATCATGATCCTGGCTGCCCTAGGCACCCATTTGCAGACCTCGCAGGTAGTATTGAGTGGATGCTTAAGAGGTGCGGGTGATACCGCTTATGTCGCAGTCGTTTCTTTTATTAGTGTGGCTATGGTACGCCCGCTGCTCACATGGCTCCTCTGCTATCCCTTGGGCTTCGGTCTATATGGTGCTTGGATTGCACTTATCATTGATCAATGCTTTCGTTTTGTCTCCAGCTACCACCGCTTCTCTAGCGGCAGATGGGCTAAAATCACGTTATAAATGAATAAGGTGAATCGGATTCCCATGGGACTTAATAAATTGTGAAAGGTCAGCGTAGGAAAGGAACACAGTTGCCGTGTTATCATTTGGATGTACGCCAATCATCTCCCTTCCTACCAAGTCCTTATCAAAGGCAAGCTCCACCGCCAGCTCTTCATCATTCATGATACCTAATGGTGTCACAGACCCCTTTGTTAATTTCAAATGCTTCATCAGTCTTTCTTCCGAGGCAAAGCTTAAACGGCTTGTCCCAAGTTGATCTCTGATATATTTTAAGTCTGCTTGCTTATCCTTATCCATTACGACAAGGAAATGCCTTCTTCCCTTTTCATCTCTTAGGAATAGATTCTTCGCAACCCAGGGCTTGTCCCGAAAAATATCTAGTGCATCAATGTCTTCTATTGTGTGAGCCGCCGGGTGCTCGTATACTTCATACGGTATCTGCATCTGCTCAAGTGCCTCGTAAATCTTTTGCTTTTGTTCCAATGTCAATCCTCCTGCCTGCTTCAATACCTGTTATTACTAAAAACTCTGTTTGTTTCTTCCCGTCTCAGAGCCTGTTAGTACTGAATCATCTCTGTTATTCTACCGGTTACCCGGTCTACTCTATACCAGCCATAGGTTACGGTATGCCCGATACCGCTTTCCGATCCCTCATCTACAAATTCATATAGATGAATCAAGTAATCGGTTCTTGCTTCCATTTCCTCCTCATAGGCTAAATAGTATTTTGCATCTTCTAATTGATAATAATAGGTGGATTCTGTTATTGCTACCTTTTTGAAATTCGCCGCATATTGTTCTTTGATAATATCCAGCGCTTCCATTGGTGCTATTTCCTTTTTCATAGATAACCTTGATTTGTTCTCCATACTTGTGTAGTATTCAGAAACCACACCTTTCAACTCTTGTAAATTCCTTAACTCTTCCTGTACATTATTGATCATTTGATACGAGAATACTGTCAAATGACTCTCCTTGGTAAACAAAGGATTCAGCAATAATATTGCTGAAAAGATGATAATTCTTTTCATACCCTTCTCCTTATTTACCTGGTACTGCCTATCATAAATTCCACTTAATATCAGGCAGTAATAATGTGAGAATTTGCACATTGCAGCGTAATTTTACAATATACAACCTTCTCCATGCTGGATATTTTGTCCATTCTTTTATTGTAACATAATAAACATATATTTCCAGCTAAATAAGAAGCTAATTATCGACTAATTATTTTCATCCTTTTGTCTGACCAGACTTGCACGTTGAATCGCCATATCTCCAAAACGATGCCTGATTTGATCGATGGCCTGGTCCAACTTCTCTTTTTTCTCATCCGTTTCAAAGGTAAAGAGATTCATCTGACGCTCCGCTTCCTTAGATACCACCTTACTGGTCTGAATACCCAGAAGGCGGATTGGAGATCCATCCCAGAGTTCATCAAATAGATCACAGGCTTTATGATGTATCTCATTTGCATTATGCGTGGGGCTGAGTAAGGTCATCTGGTGGGAGCTGCTGTGAAATTCAGAATCTACAATTGATACAGATACCACATTAGCCATCATGTCATCCTTCCTAAGTCTTGCAGCTACATTCTCTGCTAAAGATAGGAGAATCATTTTAGCTGTTGATTCCTCTTCCACATCAAAGGCAATGGTAGTTGAATTGCCATAGCCCTTATTCTTTACTTCCTCACCGGAAAGGATCGAGGTATCAATACCGTTGGCAAAGCTATGAATCACTTCTCCATGCTTTTTCAGATGAGCCCTTAATATCTCTACGTCTGTATTCGCAAGCTCCCCAATGGTATAGATACCAAGGGTATGCAATTTTTTCACCGTAGCTTTTCCTACAAAAAATAGCTCTCCTACGGGCAGTACCCACATCTTGTTCTTAATTTCCTCCGGATACAGGGTATGCACTAAATCCGGCTTTCTAAAATCAGAAGCCATCTTCGCTAACAGCTTGTTGGTGGAGATACCGACATTCACCGTAAAGCCCAGTTCATCTCTAACTCGATCCTTTAGTTTATGAGCTGCTTCCAGAGGCGTTCCAAATAGACCCGACATTCCTGACATATCACAATAAGCCTCATCTACGGAACATTGCTCCACGCAGGGAGAGAAATCATTTAAGATTCGGATGAATTCCTTGGAATACTCCTGATACATTTTATGCTGTGGCGGAACCAGAACCAGTCCGGGACATTTTTTCACGGCATCGATGAGAGGCTCTCCTGTTCTTACCCCATATTGTTTAGCGATCATTGATTTTGCTAAAATCACACCACGCCGTTTGTTCTTATCACCGGCAATGGCAGAGGCAATCTCACGAAGATCCTCTGTTTCTCCCATCTGCAGCCGATGTACTGCTTCCCAGCTTAAAAAGGCAGAATTAACATCCACATGGAATATCACCTTCTCCAATTCTCTCCCTCCCAACAAACATTTGTTCTAAACAAATTATAGCAGAGTATGATCCTACTGTAAAGTCTGTCCTAAAGACCAATGGACTGTTTTAGCATAAGGTATGCTGATAATGCAGACTACTTCAAATTATAATAGTAAACATGACATTCTGTTGTCATATTTTGTGTGTTATAATTATATAAAATTTCAATATGGAGGAGTGACAATGCTTGAAAAAATACCAACCAGTGAAGAAATGATTTCTCTACTTGGACAACCATTATTTGATGTATGGATAAAACTAACTCATTTGATTGAATCCAAGTATGATATGGAGCATCTTTGGAATAACGGAGGTAAAAGATGGACATATGAGTATAAATATCGTAGGGGCGGTAAATCCCTATGTGCCTTATATGCAAAAAAAGATGTACTCGGCTTTATGGTCATTTTCGGTAAGGATGAAAGAGCTAAATTTGAAGACACTAGAAATGATTATTCACTAGAAGTTCAACGGATCTATGATGTATCTACGACCTACCATGATGGAAAATGGATGATGTTTGAATTAACTGATACATCACTATTTCCTGATATGGAAAAGCTGTTGCTAATCAAACGAAAGGCAAATAAGAAATAGCGGTACTATGTTTATATTTAGAAAGAAAGGGTTAAATGAGATACAACCTTGGCTGCGTTTTACCCCATTTAACCCGATCTATTAATTGATTATTGAATCTAAGTTATGTTATGTTTGTGCATAAGCTACTCCAAAATGTAAATATTAGAACTATTTCTTTTCTTCCGGGGTATTCCAATCGGTTTTTAATTGATCTACCCTCGTTGGCATTGGCGCCGAATCCTTCTTTGCGTTATATTTTTTTATACCTCTTCGTGAAACAATCACAATGATTGTAATAATTACACCCCAAATCAATAAGTATGGAAGGTTAACGATCAGCCATACGAAGAAATTCTGGAAGCCCGAACTCAGGTTATACATCGTATTACCAAGACCATTCTTAATCCTTGTTCCCAAGGTCTCCTTTTGCTCTGATACCGGCGTAAGCTTCTCAACCTCATTAATACTAAGTGTAATCGTACTATATGCTACCTTGTTATCATAATACCTTAATTGGGATTGATGATTCTGCAACTCATAGCGAATCTCACTTAATCTGTTTTCTAAAACAATAATATCTTCTAAAGAATCTTCTTTTTCTAGCAATGCATAGAGCCGCTCTTGTTCAATCTGTAAGGTCTCTATCTTGCTTTCGGTCTCTATATACTGCAAGGAAATATTCTCCGTCGATTCCTGCTTAATTACAACATTTGCATTTTCATCAACGGTATTTACAAATTCATCAACCTTATCACTTGGAACCCGGGCAACGATATTTCCGTAACGGTTTGCATTCTCATAAGAATAACTTCTTCCGCTAATATCAGAGCTTTCCACATACCCGCCCATTCGATTGATATCTGAGTTGATTCTCGATATTAAAGAGTCAAATTCCTGGGTCTCAACCTCCATAAAAAAGGTACGAATGATCTTTTCATTACTCTGAACCGCTGAAGTTCCTGTGCCTGCCGATTTCGTGTCAGACGATGGTGCTTCTGCCTCACTCTCCGCAGAACCATTCATTCCTCCAAAATTAGTATCGAAATCCTGCTTCCCTTTTCCATCATCCGTACTTGTATTAGAAGCCATTTCCTCCGGACTGCTCGTTGACATATCAATGTCAGAAGCCGTCTTGTTAGCACTGCTGCAAGCTGTCATAAATAAAACTGCCGCCATCATTGCTATCACTAGATTTAAAATTCTTTTTCTTTTCATAACACTCCTCCATTCTGCCTTAGAAAGGCCTCACTCGCTCTTACTTCATACTCATTAGACGTTTCATTTTGGAACTCGGTTCCAAAAAATAACATAGATGCTCATAAAATTATGCAGATATGTAAAAAGGGCTGTATCCCGGAAAGCTTTTACTTCGTCCAGTGATACAGCCTTATTTTATCATAATCTTCCTTACATTTCCATCAAAGATATACCCTGATTACTCAATTAACTTGCTAATCATTAGCACTTGAAGTAACATACTTTAACACCTGAGGTTTGATTAATTCCATTAAGCGATCCATCTGATCTGTCAAATACAGATATCCTACTAATGCCTCCAGTCCGGTAGCGGTTCTGTATTCCACCACACCTGCATTTTTCGCAGATGTAAAGGACTTCGCATTACGGCCTCGTTTAAAAATCGCAGTTTCCTCTTCCGTAAGTGATTCCTTAATTGTATGGTACAAATCTGCCTGGGCTGAAGCTTGAACCATCTTGGAAGCTCGCTTATGAAGCTTATTCACAGGTGCATTTCCGCTTTCAACCACGGTGGTTCGGATGATCAGGTCATAAATGGAATCCCCAATAAAGGCAAGTGTCAAAGGTGAATACGTCTTAATATCCGTTTCCGGCAATCTAAAGGTAGCTTTTATATATTGACTCCACGCCTGACCGGAGGCTTCCTTCCTTAACTCCTCTTCCATCTTACGCCCTCTCTGGTATCCTCCAGGATAATTCCCTTTTCTAATAAGAGATTACGGATCTCATCAGATCTGGCAAAATCCTTATTCTTACGAGCTGCCTGACGCTCTTCTATTAACTTCTCAATTTCTTCATCAAGTAATTCTTCCTCTTTCTTTGTTTCAAGACCAAGAATAGAGCACAGATTCACCAAGCGTTCCTGCAATGTCTGAACAAATTCCTTACTGCTGCTTGCATTACAATGGGTATTCGCCAGCTTCACCAGTTCAAAAATGGCAGCAATGGCATCTGCCGTGTTAAAATCCTCATCCATTGCATCCATAAATTTCGTATTGAGAGCCTCTGCTTCAGTTAAAATTAACTGCTCATCAGAAGATACGAGTTCTCTATCTAAAGCTCCGCTTCCTAACAGGTGTTCTAAAGCACCAATTGCTGTCAATATTCTGTTCAATGAATTTTTTGCTGACTCTACCAAATCCCTGCTAAAATTCAACGGGCTGCGGTAATGGGAATTCAGCATGAAGAATCGAATTACCTGAGGATCATATTGTTCACAAATTTCACGTACAGTGAAAAAGTTTCCTGCTGACTTTGACATTTTCTTATTATCTATGTTCAAGAAGGCATTGTGCATCCAGTATTTAGCAAACTGCTTTCCATTGGCTGCCTCACTCTGAGCAATCTCATTCTCATGATGAGGGAATACTAAATCTTCCCCTCCGGCATGGATATCAATTTGCTCTCCAAGATATTTTCTGCTCATTACAGAACACTCAATATGCCAGCCCGGACGTCCATCACTCCAGGGAGATTGCCAAGAGGGTTCTCCCTCCTTTTTTGGTTTCCATAACACGAAATCCATCGGATCTTCCTTTTCTTCACTTACTGCAATACGAATTCCGGCCTCCAAATCATCTATTTTCTTTTTCGATAGCTTTCCATATTCTTTAAAGCTTCTTGTACTAAAGTAAACAGTGCCGTTCTTTTCATATGCATGACCTTTTTTAATCAGGTCACTAATCATCTCAATCATTCCGTCAATCTCTTGTGTTGCCTTTGGATGTACCGTAGCCTCCCGGATGTTTAACGCATCCATATCCGTACGAAACTCTTCTATATAACGCTCTGATATCTCAGCAGCGGAAACTCCTTCTTCGTTAGCTTTTTTGATAATCTTATCATCCACATCAGTGAAATTAGATACATAGTTAACTTCATAGCCGCGGTATTCCAAATACCTTCTTAAGGTATCAAAGAGGATTGCAGGTCTCGCATTTCCAATATGGATATAATTATATACGGTTGGTCCACAGACATACATGCGAACCTTTCCTTCCTCCAATGGGACAAATTCCTCTTTTTTTTGTGTTAAGGTATTGTAAATCTTCATCTAGTTCCTCCATTTTGCCGAACCGGCAGGGTTTTATGTGTACTGCATTCTTTTTTCTCAATTAATGTTAATCATATCACTTATTTATCTTATTTTCCAGAGCTTCTATAATTTCCCTGAGATTTTTGATCTCATTTTCCAAACAGACATTTTCATTCTTCAGATTATCAAGTTCCTTCTGTATCGGGTCAGGGAAGTGAATTTGATCCAGTTCTTCCCGCGGAACCTTTAAATCATTCTGCTTTACAACACGTCCCGGAACACCTACAACAGTTGAATTAGGCGGCACCTCCTGTAGCACTACGGAGCCGGCACCTATTTTCGAATTCTCACCAATGGTAAAGGAGCCAAGTACCTTTGCGCCGGCACTAATCATAACATTATTTCCAACGGTAGGATGACGCTTTCCACTCTCTTTTCCTGTTCCACCTAAGGTTACCCCCTGATACAGGGTTACATTATCACCGACGATGGCTGTTTCACCGATTACCACACCATGACCGTGATCGATGAAAAGTCCTCTTCCAATCGTAGCTCCCGGATGAATCTCTATCCCTGTTTTTCTAACAGTTCTTTGAGAATACCATCTAGCCAGAAAATAATGCTTTCTAACAAACAGCCAATGAGCGATTCGATATCTCACGATTGCCTTAAAGCTTGGATACAGCAATACCTCAAGGGGAGTTTTTATCGCAGGATCTCGTTCTTTAATTATTTCTACTTCTTCCTTGATATACTTTATCATCCCCATTTTTTAATCCTCCTAACATTCTACAAGTGTTAATTTTACGAAATTTCGTATTTTTAGGACTCTAATTCTATTCCTGATATCGTGAGCACGGTGAATAGCAACTCCTTTATCGGCGGTACCTTTTGCAGAAGTAAAAAAACAACTTACGATAATTATATGATTGCATAAAAAGAACGCCTCTATTATGATAGAGGCGTTCATAAACGCGGTTCCACTCTACTTGTATACCAACGTTGATCTATCGGTATACCTCTCCACAGATAACGGCTGTTACCGTGTTTGGCTAACAATGATGCTCACCAAACAAGCTCCCGGATGCACTTCCCTTATTCCCTTTGTAAGGAATGCTTTCAGCCGGTGGCATTCCATCTCTGTTACTAAGTCATAAGCTACTTTTCCGTTCGTTGCTTTTCAGATATCTTTCTTACTTTATATTGCGTATATTTATTGTATGCAAGGATAAATCTTTTGTCAACATCAACTTTGTTCAATTGACATTCCAAATTAATATATTAGAAAATGATATATTTTATGATCACTTATCTTCTATTATCTTTTTGAGCATCCTTGGCAGCCGCTGCAGCCGGCTTCAGTGCGGTTATTCGGTGTTACATCAACCTGATAGCTAGTCATGGACTCCAGCAAGCAAACAGCATTCGAAGCGATACCAAGGCCTTCCCCCGTGAATCCCAGGCCTTCCTCTGTGGTAGCCTTAATATTGACCCTGTCCTCTTCAATATCCAAAGCATCTGCAATATTCTTGCGCATCTGCGGAATATAGGGTGCCAGCTTCGGTCTTTGTGCGATAATCGTAGCATCAATATTCTCTATAAAATAAAGCTTTTCTTCTATTAATAATTTCACCTTTTTTAATAACTCAATACTCGATACCCCCTTATAGGCAGAATCTGTATCCGGAAAATGTTTTCCTATGTCTCCAAGTGCAGCGGCTCCAAGCAGTGCATCCATAATTGCATGTACTATTACATCTGCATCCGAGTGACCCAGCAGACCTTTTTCATAAGGTACCTTAACGCCACCCATAATTAACTCTCTATCTTCTACCAATTTATGAACATCATAACCTGATCCGATTCTCATGTTATTCATCCTCCAATCTATATTACATATTACAACAACAGTATATTTTGAGCAATTAACATGCCCACTCATAATATTACAATTTTTTATACAAAAAAACAACAATAATCATCTGATTATTGTTGTTCTTTAGTAGCGAAGGACGGATTTGAACCGCCGACACCGCGGGTATGAACCGCGTGCTCTCGCCAACTGAGCTACTTCGCCATAATACTTATAAAAATGGGACCTATAGGGCTCGAACCTATGACCCTCTGCTTGTAAGGCAGATGCTCTCCCAGCTGAGCTAAGATCCCGTTCTTAAGTACTTTTTCATTATAATGGCAGTACCAGAGTTTGTCAAGGGAAATTCATCAAATTCTTTGAATATTATATATAATTGGAACAAAATCCTTCTTCCATCTTAAAAACAGACGGCATGTAAACCAAATTGCTATTTATACGCCCTTTTTCTGACGATGCAACTCCACATATTCCTCCGGCGATAGGTTATATTCACCAAGTCTTAGTTGTCCATCTTCATAGTGAATGACATTGATACAAGTATTTTTAAGAATAATCTTACCCGTGCCTGTCTTCCCGCTGCTCAAAACTGATAGCACAGAATTAATTGAAGCCCCGTGAGAAACCATAATAATATTATGATCATAATATTTCTTTCCATACATTTTAATACTATTCATCATGCGATTACACAGATCTTCCCAGGGTTCCTTATCATCCGGTTCACCTGATGCATAAAAGGCTTCTCTTTCTTGAGGTGTCATTCCGGATACTTTTTTAAAATCACGTTCTATAATGCTATCCTCAAAAATTAATTCCTTTGCCGATACTTGTTCAGCAATTATTTCAGCGGTTTTCCTAGCTCTGATTAGCGGACTCGTGATTACTGCCTGAAAGGTAGTATCCTTAATTGCCAGTCCACAATTCTTTGCCTGCATAATTCCAGTTTCATTTAACTCGATATCTTCACGCCCTTGAAATCTGCCTTGTAGATTCCAGTCTGTTTGTCCATGTCTGATTAAATATATTTTCATTGGTATCTTCTCCACAGTAAGTTATGCTAATTATTCTATCGTAAACTTTAATGAATTACTAGTCAAATCATTAATTTTAGAAAACAACTTTTTCTCCTAGGAGAAGATACCAACCTATCATTTCATCATTACAATTTGAATTTAGAAATAATATCCTGAAGACTTACAGCTAATCCGGACAGCCTCTCACTGGAGTTTGCTATTTCTTCAATGGAAGTACTCTGTTCCAGCATTGCTGAAGACGCTTCCTCCGTGCTTGCAGCGTTTTCTTCTGCAATTGCCGATAAGGTTTGCAGCATGTCCATAATATCATTCTTCGCCTTCGTCATTTCTTCCACTGAGGTATTTAATAGACCGATGGCTTCCTGTGATTCATCCACTGTACTCCGAATGGACTTATATTTTGCTTTTGTATTGCCTACACTAACTGACTGTTCTTCAGAAATCAGATTAACCTTTTTCACCGTTTCAACTGCACTTGTTACAACCTCCTGCAGCTCACGCACTACACCATCAATATATTCTGTAGATTTTGACGATTGTCCCGCCAGCTTTTTAATTTCATCTGCAACAACAGCGAAGCCCTTTCCTGCCTCACCGGCTCTGGCTGCTTCAATTGATGCATTCAATGCCAAAAGATTCGTCTGCTCAGCGATGGATGCTATTACACTACTGGAATCACCAATCTGAGCCGCACTCTCATTTGTCTTTAGAATAATATCATATATCTCCTTCGTAGCCTTGCTGCTCTCATCTGAAATATCCGCTAGATGTCTTATTTCTTTTAAACCATCATTTACTACGCCTGTTATTTTTTCAAAAACGTGATTCATGTCGCTCATATAGCCACGATTTTGATCAATGATATTACCCAGATTGATTGCCTGTTCAGATCCATTCTCCGTATTGACAGCCTGATCGGAAGCGCCTTTTGCGATCTCTTCGACGGTTCTTGATACCTCGTCTGAAGCTGTAGCTGACTGCTCTGCTGTCGCAGTTAATTGCTGTGCGGTTGATGATAGTTCGACGGCAGAATCGGTTACTTCATGAAGGATACTTCTTAGGCTGCCGGTAATATTTTGCATTGCAACCGCAAGTGTCCCAATTTCATCCTTTTTCTTTAAATACTTCTCTTCTACATTCTCAGTAATATCAAGAGCAGCGATACGATTCGATATCCTTGCCATGATTGATATTGGTTTTGTGATAGAATTTCCAACGAGATAACCTATCGGTACTGCGATAAGAATTCCCACAGCCAGTACGATCCATATTACTCTGAAAATCATTCCAATTGATGATAATGCCTCATCCTTTACAGCAGTTACAACCATAAACCAATTGGTTCCTTCAATTTTTTGAAAGCCTGCAAATAGTGTTTTTCCCTCGTAATCATATGTAGTGCTTCCGTATTGATTCTTGATTATAATTTGCTCTGAATCTGCCAAGGATTGATAGGAAGGATTCTCAGCAACTTCTTTAATCGGGTTAAATTGACCTAGTACCAGCTCCGATTTCGGATGTGCTATAATTTGTCCCTGGTCGTTTATGATATACGCATAGCCTTCCTCACCATAACCTGCATCACTCGTGATTTCACTAAGGGTATTTCCATCCATTCTACCGATCAGAACTCCCTTTACGTCCGTACTATCCGGACTGTCTTTAATTGGTGTGGCAATGATGACAACCGGCTGTCCAGTTACCTTACTGATGAGAACGTCCGAGACATTCGTCTCACCCTTTAATGCCTTCTGAAAATAATCACGATCTCCTAGCTCACTCTCACTTCCATCAGTATATTTTGCCGCACCATCCTTGTTAATTACAGCAAATTCCATATACTCTGTATTCATTAGTTGCTTCTTCAGATAGGATAATTGAATCGTTGTATCCATGGATAAAATGTCATCTTGCTGTGCAAGTTTTGTTAACTCCACCTCGAGTACATCCATTCTGCTTGATACCAGCTTACTTCCGTCATCCGCTAGTAATTCAACTGTACTTTGAGCATTTCTTGTTAAAACAGTCTGAAACAAAAACATACTGATTAAGGAAATGCATAATGGAAGCAGTATTACCAGCAACATCATACCGAAAAGTAGTTTAAACTTTAAACTTTTCATAAATACCTCCTTGTATTTTGCTTTCAATAAAGCATTTCCTTATTATAACATCTATTTCGACAATACTCTACGACAATTTTCGCATTTCGTTAAATAAACCACAAGCAGCCTTCTCCATCCGTATTAACGATTAAAGTTCGCCGAATATTTGGCTCCCAGAAGAATTGCCTCCACCATACTAATCTCGCTGGCAATGCCTTTGCCTGCAATATCCATCGCCGTTCCATGGTCAACGGAAGTCCTAAGGATTGGCATACCTCCGGTAATGGCGATAGTTCTTTCGAAATCCAAGGTTTTCGTGGCAATATGACCTTGATCATGATATAGGGAAAGCACACTGTTATATCTCCCCTGTAAGGCGAGGTGAAATACCGAATCCGCACCGATTGGGCCAACCACATCATATCCCTCCTTCTGCAGTTCCTCTACCGCAGGTGTGACATGATCAACCTCCTCATCTCCAAACAGACCATGTTCACCGCTATGAGGGTTCAAGCCCGCAATTGCCATAGTTCCTTCTATCACACCCAGCTTATTAAGTACCTCCTTGCACCGCTTCACATAATCCTTAATCCGATCCTTTGTTACCAGGTCACAGGCTTTCCTAAGTGATACATGCCTTGTAAGAAAGAACACTCTCATCCCACGCACCTCGAACATAGTCAAGGGGTCTTTTGTGCCCGTAAGAGCACCAAAAATCTCTGTGTGTCCGATAAAGTCCACGTTTCCTGCCTTTAAAGACTCCTTATTAATTGGTGTAGTAGCTACTGCTGCCACTTCCTTGTTATTCGTTAAGTCAATACATTTAGCAATATAATCAAACGCAGCTTTTCCGCACATGCCACTGATTTGACCTATTTGAAATGCTTCCATATCAACGTTGTTCAAATCAATTAAGTTAATAATCCCTTCCGAGTAATCCCCCTCCGCCGGTCTATTAATAGCATTGATTTTCAACTTCATCTCTGTAAATAAAACCGCTTCCTCCAGAACCTTTCGGTCACCGACGACTACACAGTTTGCTGTTTGCAGAACCTCTTTATTAGCCAGTGCCTTAACAATTATCTCCGGTCCGATTCCTGCCGGATCACCCATGGGAATTGCTATTATAGGTTTCATATGCATCCTCTCCCTTCAAATTGCGTGATTTAAAAAAAAGAAGAAAATGATACAATATCACTTCTTCTTATTTTTATTACTATTTCATTTTACTTTAGTTCTTCGGCTTTATGTCACTTAGTTCACAATGACTCATTCCATTATTTCAAATGATCTTGATTGGATGCTTCCTCATCCTTACTCTCATCCGCAATATTGTCATCATTCTGAGGCATATACGGATTATTCGATTGGTATCTGTCTTTCAACAGCTTCCAAGCGGAATAAATGACGAGTCCGCCACCAATTGCCCCAAATACAACCATAAATATTACAAATAAAACCTTATTCTCAAGGGATGCCCAGTTTTTAATTAAAGAATAATCAATATAGAGCAAATAAATTCCTGCCAGGATATAAAGTATCGGTCTTCTATTATTCATTCAATTACCTCAATAATTCATAGTATTTTTAACACACTTCATAACTTTTTACTATGATAATATAACATAATTCCTAACCTTTTGTCCATATTTTCTTAACACAAAACCTGTTTCTATCTTCCTTTTATACTTATCTGTTGATTCGAGGGTCAAATTTCTTCCTCATGCTGTCGCACTGAATCTGTATCTGACTTTTGACTCTCTAATCTTTAGATATTTGCCGATACCTTTTTTCCGTTTGATTCAAAGATAGCTTTGACTTCTGCTAATAGCGCCTTGCTTGGTTCCGGAGTGTCCGCTAATTCATACTTGAGACCCAGCTCTTTCCATTTAAACTCTCCCATCTTATGAAAACTAAGTAAATCAATTTTCTCAACATTAGGATATTGATCCAAATGATCGGACAAGCCTTTTACAGCGTCCAAATTATCGGTGAGCCCTGGAACCAGGACATAACGAATCCAGGTCTTAATATCTTTTTCCTTTAGATAATCCAGAAATTTTAGCGTTGGAGTCAAGGGCACTCCGGTAACACGCTCATATACTCTTTTGTCATAGTTTTTTATGTCTAAAAGGACGATATCCGTATATTCTAACACCTCGTTCACAAAAGAATTCCAAATAAAGCCAGAGGTGTCCAGTGCTACTGATATATTGTGGGGCTTCAACAACTTACAGACCTCGAGGATAAATTCGGCCTGCAGTAATGGCTCTCCTCCTGTAAAAGTCACTCCACCACCCGAAAATTCCATATAGGACTTGTATTTGATGATTTCATCTACCAATTGTTTTGGCTCATATTCTGTTCCCGTATGGACGTCCCAGGTATCCGGATTATGGCAAAACTGACACCGCAATGGACATCCCTGCAAAAACACCACAAAACGTATACCCGGTCCATCCACGGTTCCAAAGCTCTCCAATGAGTGTATTCTTCCTTTGACGCTCATTAAATCACCAACCTTTCAATATATTAAGATTATAGTACAACAACACATAAGCTGTTACAATACTTTGATAGTATTGCAACAGCTTCTTATTAATTATTATTATCTTTCATGGAAGGTACGGTGAATTACATCCAACTGCTGTTCACGGTTCAATCTGATGAAATTAACTGCATAACCAGATACACGAATGGTCAGCTGTGGATATTTCTCCGGATGATCCATTGCATCCATTAAGGTCTCACGGTCAAATACATTGACATTGATATGATGACCTTTGCTATGGAAATAGCCATCAAGTAAACCAGACAGATTATCAATACGTTCATCCTTGTTCTTTCCAAGTGCTTTTGGAATGATGGAGAAGGTATAAGAAATACCATCCTCTGCATGTTTATATGGTAATTTAGCAACAGACATCATAGATGCAACAGCGCCCTTGGTATCTCTACCATGCATAGGATTTGCTCCCGGTGCAAAAGGCTCTCCGGCTTTACGTCCATCCGGTGTACTTCCTGTCTTCTTGCCATATACAACGTTTGAGGTAATGGTAAGTACGGATAAGGTCTGCATAGCATCACGATAGGTCTTTACCTTACGAAGCTTATTCATGAAACGCTCAACGATTTCAATCGCGATCTGATCTACTCTATCATCGTTATTACCGTAAGCCGGATATTCGCCTTCGATTTCATAATCCACTGCTAAGCCTGCTTCGTTACGTATCACTTTTACTTTCGCATACTTAATTGCTGAAAGTGAGTCAGCTACTACGGAAAGTCCGGCAATACCACACGCTTCGGTACGAAGAATATTGATATCATGAAGTGCCATCTGAAGCTGCTCATAATTATATTTATCATGCATGTAATGAATTACATTCAAGGTATTGATATAAAGTTCGGATAACCAGTCCATGGTCTGATCAAACTTGCTCATAACCTCATCATATTCCAGATAATCTCCTGTAACCGGTGCGAACATCGGAGCTACCTGCTCACCGTAAATCTCGTCCTTACCACCATTGATTGCATAGAGAAGAGCCTTCGCAAGGTTTGCACGAGCACCGAAGAACTGCATTTGCTTACCAATTCTCATAGCGGATACACAGCAAGCAATACCATAGTCATCTCCCCAAACTTCTCTCATGATATCATCGCTCTCATACTGAATGGAGCTTGTATCAATCGATACTTTGGAACAGAATTTCTTAAATGCCTCAGGAAGGAATACTGACCAAAGTACAGTCAAGTTCGGTTCTGGTGCAGGCCCTAAGTTATACAGTGTATGAAGGACACGATAGCTGGATTTTGTAACCAGAGTTCTACCATCCATACCCATACCACCGATTGATTCTGTTACCCAGGTAGGATCACCGGAGAATAAATCATTATAAGATGGTGTACGTAGGAAACGAACCATACGAAGCTTCATAACAAATTGGTCGATCAATTCCTGAACCTCAGATTCGGTAATCTTTCCTTCCTTCAGATCTCTTTCATAATAAATATCCAAGAAGGTAGATACACGACCCAAGCTCATTGCGGCACCATCCTGCTCCTTGATCGCACCTAGATATGCGAAATAGGTCCATTGTGTTGCCTCAAAGGAATTGGATGCAGGCTTACTAATATCATAGCCATAGAAATCAGCCATCTTCTTCAATTGCTTCAGTGCCTTAATTTGCTCTGAAATTTCTTCTCTTAAACGGATATCAGGGGATACAAGAATTGGAATCTCTAACAGCTTTTTCTCTTGAACTTTTTCTTCAATTAAGAAGTCCACGCCGTATAAAGCTACTCTACGATAATCACCGATAATACGTCCACGGCCATAAGCATCTGGAAGACCGGTGATAATACCTGTATGTCTTGCCTTCTTCATAGCATCGGTATAGGCATCAAATACACCATCATTGTGGGTTTTTCTGTTTTCTGAGTAGATTTCTTCTGTCTTTTTATCCAAAGTATATCCATAGGATTCCAAGGCATTCTTAACTACTCTGATACCACCGTTTGGCATGATTCCACGTTTTAATGGTTTGTCAGTCTGAAATCCAACGATAACTTCCTTATCCTTATCAATATATCCTGCGCCAAAGGCTGTAATTGTAGATGGAACTGAAGTTTCAGCATCAATGATGCCTTTCTTAGATTCCTCCTTCATAAGTTCCATTACCTGCTCCCAAAGCTCAGTAGTTCTCTTTGTAGGCCCTACCAGGAACGTATCATCTCCCTCATAGGGTGTGTAGTTATGTTGAATGAAACTTCTGACATTTACATCAGTCATCCAGCTTCCGGACTTAAATCCATACCATTCATCTCTCATAGTTTTCCTCCATTCAGTCTCATGCGTCTATCTATTCCATGACGCTTTTGGTTATAATTTATATTAAGCACCCTTTGGATGGAACTGTGCCTTATCCACCCAGTGCGGCTTACCAACTTATATCTTACCATCTTTAGATATTCATGTCAATGTAATATGATAATAGCAATCATTTTCGTTATTGCTTATATTTGGTAATATTGCATAAAAACACCCAAAACATAATAACACAAAAAATGATAGAGTGCAAACTCTGTTTTATGTTTTTTTAAACTTCCAGAATTTACACTTTACTTATAACATATTTTTATTTTTTTAAACTGTGATTTAAATCACGATAAATGATTTTATTAGACTACCCCACATACTGAAAAATTCACAACAATTAGACCGATTTATTTTGCGAAACAGTGTCTGGAATTTTTCATTATTCAAAGAAATATTTAGCCTAGGATATCGCCTTTTTTATTTAATACAGCATTATAAGCTATGACTTTATGGTTACGAAATATATACAACTAAAACGAGCTCCGCCTAGAAGATGGGAACAATTCCTTCCTCTAACCGGAGCTTGTTTATAGCTTATTGTTTCATCTTTACATTTTACAAGTTACTATAGCCCATAAGAGACTCGTCAACAGCCTTAGCAGCCTCGCGTCCTTCCCAGATAGCCCAAACTACCAAGGATTGGCCGCGGTGCATATCACCTGTAACAAATACTTTATCTACATTTGTCTTATATGCATCAGCAGAATCAGTCTTTACATTTGTTCTGCCGTCCAGCTCAAGGCCAAAAGCTTCTGCTACGTAGGACTGCGTTCCAAGGAAACCTGCAGCGATTAATACTAAATCTATCTCCAGCTCCTTTTCGCTTCCTTCTACCGGCACCATATTAAAGCGTTTGGTAGTTTCATCGAACTTACTTTCCAGCTTCACAGTGATTACCTTGCTGATCTCACCTTTTTCATCTGCGATAAACTCCTTCACAGTCGTCTGATATACACGTGGATCATCGCCGAACTTATCAATAGCTTCTTCCTGTCCATAGTCAGTCTTGCAAACCTTTGGCCACTCCGGCCATGGATTGTTCTCAGCTCTCTTCTCCGGAGCCTTAGGCATCATCTCTAATTGAATCACGGACTTAGCGCCCTGCCTGATGGAAGTACCTACACAGTCATTACCGGTATCACCGCCGCCTATTACAAGTACATTCTTGCCCTTAGCTGTGATTGTATAATTTTTTACCTCTGCTGCTGTGGTTGTTCCTGCATCCAGCAGATCCTTAGTTGCTGCTTTCAAGAAATCCACCGCAAAGTAAATTCCTTTCGCTTCTCTGCCGGGAGCCTTAATATCTCTTGGATTAGAAGCACCGCAAGCCAGAACAATACTATCGAACTGCTCAAGCAAATCCTCTGCTTTATAATTTTCACCAACATTAGCATTTGTAACGAAGGCTACTCCTTCTTCCTTCATAATGTTCACTCTGCGGTCAATGAACTGCTTCTCTAATTTCATATTAGGAATACCATACATTAACAACCCGCCGATACGATCGGAACGCTCAAATACTGTAACGTGGTGACCTCTTTTATTTAATTGATCCGCTGCTGCCAGACCGGAAGGCCCGGAACCAATCACAGCTACCTTTTTGTTCGTACGGTGTGAAGGTGGGTTCGGCTGGATATAGCCATGCTCATAGCCATACTCAATGATCGCATATTCATTTTCCTTGATCGTAACCGGGTCGCCGTTCAGACCGCAGGTACATGCTGCCTCACATGGTGCAGGACATACCCTGCCGGTAAACTCAGGGAAGTTATTTGTCTTCATTAATCTGGACAGAGACTGCTTTATATTGCCTCTGTATAACAGATCATTCCATTCCGGTATCAGGTTTTTTAGAGGACAACCGGAAGTCATTCCTCCAAGGATGATACCTGACTGACAAAATGGTACGCCGCACTCCATACAACGGGCTCCCTGACACTTTCTATCCTCTATCGAAAGAGGCTGATGGAATTCATTAAAATGCTTTATTCTATCTTTTGGCTCTTCAGCAGCGGTGTCTTTTCTACTGAACTCCATAAATCCTGTTGCTTTTCCCATTTCATTCAACCTCCTTCTTATTTACGTGTGTTAGCAAAGAATGCTTCAATTTGAGCCTGTTCGCTGGAAAGCCCCTTCTCCTCCATCTGAGTGATGGTCTGCAGCATACGTCTATAATCATGTGGGATAATCTTTTTAAACTTCGGTAAATATGCTTCGAAGTTTTCTAAGATCTTCTTACCCTTTACAGAATCAGTGTACTTCACATGCTCTGTAATCATCTGCTTTAATTCATTGATGTCGTATTTGCTGGTCAATGGTTCAAAGGAAACCATCCCCTTATTCAGCTTCTTATAAAGATCACTGTTCTCATCCAGTACAAAGGCAATACCGCCGCTCATACCTGCTGCAAAGTTCTTACCGGTAACACCAAGTACTGC
>JAQZBD010000242.1 GCA_029239235.1 Herbinix sp. | reverse complement strand
ATCATTTATTTTTATCTTTTGTTGATTTTACTTCTACCTAACGATTATTCGTTACTTAAGTTGTTTGCATTGCCTTCTCCCTAAATATCCTTCCAAAAATCCATCTTACCAACGGGCCAGTAAAAAATATCTGCCAGAATAAAGCCATGGGAAAATTAAGAGCTGTAATCTGAATCCATTTTGCAAATAATTCTGAGTCCACACCTTGAAACAACACAGTTGCCGCAAAACTCATGAGCGGGCACATAAGGCATACTGTCATTGCAGAAATCGCTAATATGATTACAATCATCCGATCTTTTCCAGGTGTCACTAGGTTAAACGCTAATTTCTTAGCCAGAGGACCTGCCAAAAATACTTCTAGTAAAAAAGCTACGATTCCCATAACAAGCAGTTCTCTAAACGCAAGTCCAAACACGGCATTGGATACTCCGCCTCTGTCCAGAGAGATGTTATAAACCACCATCCCGTACACCATTACGATCACCATTAAAATTGTAAATATTATCTCTTGAAACTTTGTCTTTGGCATCACTTATTCCTCCTTCATTTGATTTTTTGCAACAAAAAAAGCAGCGGACTCCTGACTAAATTATAACTTTCGCTATGATTATAGTCATATAATCTCACTACCATTTTCATCTGATACCAATATTTTGTTTTAAAGCTTTTCTATAATATCAGATTTTTTGCTTTAATGTCAACAAAAAATAATTAAATGTCAAAGCTAGATCAATCTATGGCAAGGTTTTGTTCTATGTTACGGCTAATATGCTTTTCCGATTTGGGATATTTCTTTAAATTGATAGGCTTATAAGATTTAAGCGTCAAAAGCCAATAAATTCAGTGTTTGATGAATATGATGCTCCGCTTATAAGCCTATCATCTTATTTACATAGATTCACCTCTTCATTGAGTGCCCTTGCTAGGGCTGCATTATCTGCAATTGGCCCTCTTGCACAGTTGATAAAAATGGTATCCTTCTTCATCAAAGCAATCTTGTCCTCACTCAGAAAACCTCTGGTCTGCGGATTAAGGGGCATATTCAAAGATACAATATCACTCAGTGAGAGCACCTCCTCCAGACTCTTGTATTCAATGCCCATCTGAAGTGCTTCTTCGGAGGTACTCCTATTATACGCAATTACCTTTGCTCCAAAAGCTTGAAATAGCTGAGCGGTTCGCAATCCTATTTTACCAAGTCCAATTATGCCTACCGTTCTACCGGCAATTTCACGCCCTCCGTTCCCAGCGCTGGTGCCACCCTGTCGAACAGTAACATTGGCTCTCGTCATATTTCTCAAGGCACTGATTGTCATACCAATGATTAATTCCGCTACGGTTTCATTGGAATAGCCTGCCGAGTTGCAGATCATCACACTCTTCTCCTTGCAGGCATCAACGCCAATATGGTCGATTCCGGTGAAGGCAACGGATAGCATTTTGAGGGAAGGTGTTGCTTCAATCACGGCTGCCGGATAAGGATTGTTGGCAATCATGATAATATCCTGATCTGTACTACGCTTTTTGAGTGTGTCAATATCTGTAGTTTTTGTATCATAATACTGGAAGGTGTGACCTTGCTCTTTTAATCCTGCTGCCAGGTCTTCAATTATCTCTTTCGATACTCCGATCGGCTCTAATAAACTGATATTCATATTTTTCTCCATTCCTGCACAATTAAATAACTCATTCTAACTAAGTGTATTCTTATATAAAGTATTTGCCCTTTAGATTATTTCAATCTTGAAATAGAATTACAAATCCACATCCCTGTTACAATCCTTGGAATAGATATAGGTGAATGCTTCCGTGCCAACTCCATATGCACACTGGGGACAATAAGGCCCGAACCACATAAAGTCATCTTTTTTAATTCCCATCCATTTATCATCCATCCAATACATACCCTGGCCAGACAGAATATACGCTCCATGTTCCTGAACGTGGGTCTCCACAAAGGGATGACAGCCACCGGGTTCAAAGGATAAAATATGCATATTCATATCAAAGGCTAAATTATCAATTGGCAGAAAATCTTTAATTCTGACATTGGCCATACCATCATAGCTCCGATATTCTACTTCATTAATGTTACCTGCTACCAAATAAGGCTTTAACTCCTTATATGATATATAAATTTGTTTGTATAACAGGAGTTTTGCATGTTCACTTTCAACTTCAAAATTGATCCCGACACCTGCGGGGGCATAGAGATAGCCTCCGTCCGTGAACTGATACAGCTTGTCTTCGGCTTTAACCTTTATACTTCCACTGACCACATACAGAAAGGTCTCAATATTTTCTTCCCCTGCAAAATCCTCAGTTGTCCCGCCGCCCCTGGAAGCTTCAATAATATATTGAACAAAGCTGGCTCCCATTTTGGGTGATGCCACGATACTGACTTTACAACCTACGATATTTGGTATCACATTATTTACTAAGCCTTCCTTGGGTATGACTGCCCAGAGTCCAGGCTTTACTACCGCTCTTGTTGCTAATAGATCTGTTGGATAACCCATTCAACTCTCTCCTTTGCTTTTATCTATTTCTATTCTAACAGTCTATGACATAATTGCAATGCTTCCTTTATAATTGATATAGGAATGGCTGTAATTGTCACTTATTCTGCAACAATTACAGCCATATAATACTCATCTTTGTTTTAACTCATTTATTACTTTACTTGTTTATTACTTCATTTGTTCATTGTTTATTGTTTATTGTTTACTGTTTATTGTTCACTGCTTCACTTACTTTATAGCTTCTCATGCTTTATAGCATCTCATGCATGTAACTCTAATATCTGAACCGATCCATCCTTTAGAGAAGCTTTCACATCAATGATTCGCTGATTTGAGGAACCACGGAATTGTAAGCTGATATCCTTCAACTCTTCGACAAACTCACCATCCACCAAAACATCAATTTCATCTAATAATTCTTGAGTACACTCGCAGTTTGCACGACTATCTTCCAGTAGATCAGAATCAAAGGTATAACCTGTATAGCACCAGATATCCTTCTCCGGAAATAGGCTTTTCACCTTCTTAATAAAAGGCAGCAGCACTCGTTGATTTTGGGGTTCCATTGGTTCTCCCCCCAAAAGTGATAATCCACTGATATATTCATGGGAAAGTGCTTCTATAATCTCCTTCTCCGTCTCTTCTGTAAAGGGCTTGCCATAGGTAAAGTCCCAAGTCTCCCGGTTAAAGCACCCTTTACAATGATGGGTGCAGCCGGACACAAATAAGGATACCCTTACTCCCATGCCATTTGCTATATCTGTCTTTTTAATTGTTCCATAGTTCATACTATAAGTGTAGCACCCTTTCTTTTATCTCCTGGGTTCTTCCCTGATTCCAGAATTGAGTACCGATATAACCACAGGTCCTGCGAGCAACATTCATTTTATCCTGATCCCGGTTGCCGCATTTCGGGCATTCCCAAACAAGCTTTCCATGGTCATCTGTAATTACCTGTATTTCACCGTTATAACCGCATTCCTGGCAGCAGTCACTCTTGGTATTAAGCTCTGCATACATAATATTGTCATAGATAAAGCGAATTATCTGAAGAACCGCCGGAATATTATTCTGCATGTTCGGTACCTCAACATAGCTTACCGCTCCACCGGTGGAAAGTGACTGGAATCCCGATTCAAATTTCAGCTTTGAAAAGGCATCAATTTGTTCCATAACATGGATATGATAGCTGTTTGTAATATAGCTTTTATCTGTAATTCCTTTCACAACTCCAAAACGCTTTTGCAAGCATTTTGCAAACTTATAGGTAGTGCTTTCAATTGGCGCTCCATAGATACCGAAGCCCAGCTTTGTCTCTGCCTTCCATTTGTCGCATGCGATGTTCATGTATTTCATAACATCCATTGCAAAATCAGTTGCTTCAGGATCCGTATGAGATTTTCCTGTCATATACTTTGTGCATTCATATAATCCTGCATATCCCAGAGAAATAGTGGAATAACCATCATATAGCAGTTTATCAATGGTTTCACCCTTCTGTAGGCGTGCCAATGCACCATGCTGCCATAGAATAGGAGCTGCATCTGAAAAGGTTCCTTTTAGTCGTTTATGACGAATCATAAGCGCTCTATAGCAAAGCTCCAGCCGCTCGTCAAATATTTCCCAGAACTTCTTCATATCCCCGCCGGAGGATAGGGCAACATCTACAAGATTTAGAGTAACAACTCCCTGATTAAAACGGCCGTAGAATTTATAATTACCTTCTTCATCCTTCCAAGGACTCAGCGCACTACGACAACCCATAACCGGGAAGCAGTTTCCTTCCTTGAGTTCCTTCATCTTCTTTTCTGATATGTAATCCGGTACCAATCTTTTTGTGGTACATTTCGCTGCCAGTTCTGTCAGATAGTAATACAGTGAGTCTTCCTTTACATTATCTTCCTCTAGAACATAAATCAGCTTTGGAAATGCAGGTGTAACCCAGATACCGGCCTCATTCATTACACCTTGGATACGCTGCTTCAAGGTTTCCTCAATGATCATCGCCAAATCCCTTTTTTCCGCCTCATCCTTTGCTTCATTCAAATACATGAATACGGTGAGGAAGGGAGCCTGACCATTGGTGGTCATGAGCGTAATTACTTGATACTGAATGGTTTGAACACCTTTATTTACTTCTTTACGTAGTCTCTTTTCAACTATTTCTTCGATTAGTTCATCAGAAGCTAAGGAACCCAACATCTGTATTTCCTCTACAACTTCAGCATGAATTTTCTTTCTTGATATCTGTACGAAGGGAGCCAGATGCGCCAGACTGATACTTTGTCCTCCATACTGATTACTAGCTACCTGTGCAATAATCTGTGTTGCAATATTACAAGCTGTGGAAAAGCTATGGGGCTTTTCTATCCTTGTCTCACTGATTACGGTGCCATTTTGCAGCATGTCCTCCAGATTTACCAAATCGCAATTATGCATATGCTGTGCGAAATAATCTGTGTCATGAAAGTGGATGATACCCTCTTGATCAGCTTCTACAATCTCTGTCGGTAAAAGTAAACGTTTGGTAATGTCCTTACTTACCTCACCAGCCATGTAATCACGCTGTACGCTGTTAATCGTTGGATTTTTATTGGAATTTTCCTGCTTTACATCTTCATTGTTTCCCTCTATAAGAGAAAGAATTCGATTATCTGTAGTATTCGCTTTACGAATCAGAGATCGCTGATAACGATATTTGACATATCTCTTAGCCAGATCAAAAGCTCCTGTTGCCATTATCTGATCCTCTACCAAATCCTGAATCTCTTCCACGGATACAGCTCTGTTTAATTTACTGCATTTATACTCCACGTAGTCTGCAATACTAATAATCTGTTCATCACTGAGCATACTTTTTTCGCCCGATTCATTTGCTTTTCTTACGGCTGATACGATTTTCTTGATGTCGAATGCCTCTTCTGCACCATTTCTTTTAATTGTTTTCATGCTCAATCTCCTCTTTACTTTTCACTGAGATTTTATTATATAGCAGAAGAAGGAAAAAAGCAATGACCCTAGTGAGAATTTCTGAAAAATTATACCATATATAGTGGTCAATTCTTTCCAGCACACACGATAGAGTACTTTAGTCCTATTGCAATATGCTTGAAATGCTTGATTTTCTGGCGTTTGCACGTTCAGCCCAATAGATACGATGACATAAAAAAAGAGAGGCCTTAAGTCTCTCCTTCATTATTTAAACAAGTCTATTCAACTTATACTCCCCTACGTACCTAGGCTTTTAGAGCCATCCCTCACACTTTTTCACATGAGCTCCCTTTGCGATTATCAACTCTTAGATTAGCTTGGAATAATTAAGATAACGCATCATTCGGTCACGGCAGTCCTCATTTTTGTTATCATAGATCTTCTCCCCAGAAATCCACTGATTAATCCAATATTCGTGACCAGCACTCAAAATGTAAATTTTAATCCTGCAACATGCACCAGATTCCAGTACTAGTAGATCGGATTTACTTTCTACATAGTTATGTTCATTTACAAAAACTCTATTCATCCTGTCCGTCCTCCATTGTGCATTAATTGAAAACACTCCAGTTACAAACAAATTGAAGGTAACAACATTTTTGTAGCAATGCCGACATCAAAATATAAACCGCTGCTACCAGAGTTTCTGCATATTTTAATCCATTTTACATTTCCCCATTATGTTTAGAAACCATTCAGATATGACAAAACTTGATATTATTAACCAACAAGCTCTCGTTATTAACAAGAACATTAGATCAAGCAATCTTACAGTAATTCCTTCATGGACTCTGCATTTTTAGTAACAATTACATCTTGATAGCAGCGAGTTTATTCTTTAGCTATAAGTCTATATAAAATCCTTTTAAAAACGTATT
>JAQZBD010000022.1 GCA_029239235.1 Herbinix sp. | reverse complement strand
GGTGGTGGAGGAATGATTGTTTCCAGAAATAAAGAATATCTGGATCGATGTAGGTATCTATCCACCCAGTCGAAGGACGATACGGTTTATTTTGTTCATAATGAAGTGGGTTATAACTATAGAATGACTAACGTGCAGGCAGCAATTGGCCTTGCACAGCTCGAACAGCTAGAGAGTTTTATTCGCATTAAAAAAGAGAATTATGATTCTTATCTGGACAGAGGAATTTCGCTTTTGCCTTTCCGTAAGGACATAAGGCCTAATTATTGGTTTTATTCTTATATAACATTACAACGGGATCGTTTGTTACAATATCTGAACGACAATAAAATACAAACCAGACCAATTTGGAAGTTAATACACACCTTAAAGCCATATGAAGAGGCACAAGCATATCAGATCGAGAAGGCTTTGAACTACTATGACCAGATCTTGAATTTGCCTTGCAGTACGAACCTAACACCCCTTGATGTCGAATTTGTTGCAGACACCATTTTAAACTTCAAGCAAGATTAATAACATAAAAATCTATAATAAAGATTTGAAATTACTATTATATATAGGTTTATGGTATAAACTGTTAGCCTTTCATTTAAAAGGAGATGAAATGATATGGGAAGTAATAAGAAAATTATATTACTTGGCGCCGGTGGACACTGTTTATCAGTACTTGATACGTTGTTATCATCCTATCAATTTGAGAAAATTGGGATTGTGGACAAAGGTAATTATGAGTATGGAATGGATCAAATTATGGGCGTTCCGGTTCTTGGAGGAGATGAGGCGTTAATTACCTTATTACAGGAAGGTTATACAGATGCGTTTATAGCGGTTGGAAGTGTTGGAGACTATGATGTTCGTAAAAGGCTATATCATCAAGTGAAAGAAATCGGCTACCATATTCCTAATATCATTGATCAAACCAGTGTAATAAGTGAATTTGCAGCCCTTGGAGAAGGGATTTATATTGGAAAAAGGGCTGTGGTCAATGCCTTTGCCAGTATAGAAACGATGGCCATCTTAAATACCTCCTGTACCATTGAACATAATTGCAGGATTGGAGCTTATGTTCATGTTGCGCCAGGAAGTGTCATATGTGGCAATGTACAGGTTGGGGAAGGTACCCACATTGGTGCTGGTAGTGTGATTAAGCAAGGGCTTCATATCGGAGTTGATACAATGGTTGGAGTGGGGAGTGTTGTGGTTACAAATATAGGTTCTCAGGTAATTGCTTATGGTAATCCATGCCGTGTTAGGACTAGTTGCTAGTTACGATAACAGCAATTAGTACGAAAGAGCTAAAGTTGGACAAATCACAGGTAAACGTAAGGCTATAGGTTTTTTTGTAATATAAAGCACCCGTCGTGGTGCTTTTTCTTTACCCGGTACTCTTACTGTATTTTAAATTCAAACAATGATTGATATATAATGAATAAAAATAATATAAGGTGTTATCAAAGTGTGAAAAATGTCGATATATTAAATAGGATTTTCTTTCAGAAAAGTCTGGTAGAGAGACTTTTTTGTTTTACCTGGATATACATGATTTTATTCGATTATAAATGGAAGTTACCTTATAATGTAAGGAAGTGCAGCCTATGAATTTAAAGGATTTTATAGTAACGGAAGATAATTCGGTTATTGAAGTGATGCAGGTGATTGATAAGAATGCGAAGGGGGTAGCCTTGGTATGCGATAGCCGACGACTGCTTGCTGTTGTAACTGACGGAGATATCAGAAGATTCATTTTACAAAATGGTGATTTGACAAGTAAAATCAGTGAAATAAGCAATTACAACCCCATTTTTATTACGAAGGATAATATAATTGATTATAAGAGCATCATGCGGCAAAATTCCATAACTGCTCTCCCAGTTGTAGGAAAGAATAATAAATTAGTCTCAATTAAATTTTTATATGATAATAATACGGTTAGGAATGCAGATATGAATGTCCCGGTAGTAATTATGGCTGGAGGCAAGGGTACTAGGCTATATCCTTATACTCAGATTCTTCCCAAGCCTTTGATTCCTATTGGCGAAAAAACCATTACAGAAATTATTATGGAGCATTTTGAGGAATATGGATGTAACCACTTTGACCTTATTGTGAATTATAAAAAGAACCTTATTAAATCCTATTTTATTGACAATGAAAAGCAAAGGGATATTACCTTTGTGGAAGAATATCAGTTTTTTGGAACCGGCGGTGGATTAAAACTAATCGAGGGAAAGTACCAAGAATCTTTTTTTCTTACTAACTGTGATATTATCATCGAAGACGATTACTATGAAATTATGAAATACCATAAAAATGAGAATAATATTATTACCATGGTAACTGCATTTAAAAAAGTGGTTGTTCCTTATGGTACTGTTTCCGTAAATGATCAGGGACAGGTCAGTGCATTGGAAGAAAAACCGAGTGTTTCCTACCTGGTGAATACAGGGCTGTATGCTATAGATCCCCGTTTTATCGATTATATTCCTAAGGATACTTTTATACATATTACAGATGTAATCGAAAACTGTATCCAGGCAGGAGAAAAAGTAGGTAGCTATTCTATTAATGAACATTCCTGGATGGATATGGGACAGTTGGAAGAGTTGGAGAAAATGCGTGAAAGACTCGAGAATGAAGGTAAGGTATGAATAAGGCATATGTGATAGCTGAAGCAGGTGTTAACCATAACGGTGACTATGAATTAGCAAAGAAAATGATATTTGAGGCAAAAAAGGCCGGTGCGGATGCGGTGAAGTTTCAGACATTTAAAGCGGAGAATCTGGTATCGGTTTATGCCCCAAAAGCGGAGTATCAATTAAAGAATACTGATTTGAAAGAATCCCAGCAGGAAATGTTGAAACGCTTGGAATTATCCTATGAACAGTTTAAGAATTTAAATCAATATGCGAAAGAATTGGAAATTGACTTTCTATCAACGCCCTTTGATGAAGAAAGTATCGAATTCCTAAGATCGTTACAGATGCCCTTCTTTAAAATACCTTCCGGTGAGATCACAAATCTGCCCTACTTGCTTAAGATTGCATCAACACAGATACCAATAATTATGTCTACTGGGATGAGTACGTTACATGAAATAGAGGAAGCTTTACAAGTATTTGATGCGTATGATAGGAAGAATATAATACTTTTACATTGTAATACACAATATCCGACACCATATCAGGATGTAAATCTGAAGGCGCTTGATACGTTGAAACAACGATTTGGTGTAACGGTTGGATATTCGGATCATACTTTAGGGATTGAGGTACCTATTGCAGCTGTTACAATGGGGGCGGTTTTAATTGAGAAGCATTTTACGCTGGATTGCAATATGGAGGGGCCGGATCATAAAGCTAGCTTAGAGCCGAAGGAATTGGCGGATATGATAAAGGCAATCCGTAATATAGAAAAAGCACTCGGAACAGGTGAGAAGATACCTTCTTCATCCGAGCTTCAGAATAAAGAAATAGCAAGAAAAAGTATCGTGGCAAGAACCGATATCAAAAAAGGTGATACATTTACAGAGGATAATATTGTGGCAAAAAGACCCGGGGATGGTATCTCGCCTATGAAATGGTACCAGGTAATAGGTCAGGCAGCAATCAGAGATTTTAAAAAAGATGAGAAGATTGAGACGAGTTTATGAAGAAAACAATCAGTGTCTTAACTGCCTCTCGTGCAGAATATGGACTTTTGAAACCAATTATTGCAAAGTTAAGAGATGTACTGGACTTTGATGTAAGAATTGTTGTAACAGGAATGCATCTGTCTGACGCCTATGGTATGACCTTCAAAGAGATAGAGCAGGATGGATACCCGATTGATATGAAGATAGATATACTACAAGAAGCGGACACATCCGCAGCTGTATCAATTGCAATGAGTAAGGCAATCATTGGGTTTGCGCAGTATTTTGAAAGTCGAAAACCGGATCTGCTCCTTGTCTTAGGCGACAGATATGAAACGCTTGCAGTGTGCATTGCAGCAATGAATGCACGAATTCCCATTGCCCACTTATATGGGGGTGAGACAACGGAAGGTGCACTGGATGAAGCAATACGCCATGCGATTACAAAAATGAGTTATCTTCATTTTACAAGCACAGAGTTATATCGTAAACATGTAATACAAATGGGCGAGTCGCCTGATCGGGTATATCAGGTTGGAGCTATCGGAATCGAAAATATTCGGAATATGAAGTTGCTTACAAGAGAAGAACTATCAAAAAGTCTTGGAATAATTTTGGATAGGCCTTATGCGTTAGTAACCTTTCACCCTGTCACCCTTGACAAGGATGATGGAGAGGCGCAAATGGAGGAATTATTTGGGGCATTTGAATGGCAAAAGGATTTATTTTATATCTTCACGAAATCCAATGCTGATGCTGGCGGTCTTACAATTAATCGAATGATTGATGAATATGTGATGAAACATAAGAATGCATGCGCATTTGACTCTTTAGGAGTACTGCGTTACCTGAGTGCCATGAAATATTGTGAGGCAGTGATTGGTAACTCTTCCAGCGGATTAATTGAGGCTCCATCCTTTGGAGTGCCCACAATAAATATTGGAGACAGACAGAAGGGAAGGCTTCAAAGTACTTCAGTAATAAATTGTAATCCGACAACAGAAGAAATTAAAAAAGCCATTACATTGGCAAGGAGTGGTAAATATAAAGAGAGTGCGAGTAGAACAGTGAATCCGTACGGAGATGGGGAAACTTCGAACAAGGTGGTTGAGGTTCTCAAGGAGTATGTGTTGGGAGAAAAGATTCAATTAAAGAAAAAGTTTTATGACATTGAATTTTAATATAACTTAAATACCATAAGATTGCTTTTAGATAAGCTGTACCTTGATTGAACATAAGTAATGTTCGTTCCAAAGAGTATATATTAGCTAGTAAAGCTTCTTTTGTTGATGAAATCGTTATCGTCGATACTGGATCAACGGATAGGACGAAAGATATCGTATAAGATTTAAAGATAAGGTATTTGATTTGTACTTGGATCAACGATTTTACAGCTGCTTGCAACTATACCTGGCGCGTTATATCATTGGGATGATTTATGAATGCTTTGAGATAAGGAGAGCGCTAAGAAAAGTTATAAGGATTGTAAGAACGATGAGGCTGCAGCAGTAAGAATAAGCACATTGGTATGATTAAAATGGGATTATCTATTTGCAATGCGAAAGTGATAAAAGGGAGAATATGAATGAATTATTGTTTTTATGTATCTGGTAAAGCTACGAGGCTAAAAAATATTATAGAAAATGATATGGATATATTACTCAGAACAAAAGTTGTATTTTCTGATGACTCGGATACATTATATTTAAAGGAGAAGTTGACTAAATATAGCATTAAGTATTTTTTATTAGACTATAAATTAATGCCAGTTGAAAAGAAATTTAGTAATGAATATATGTCTAACGAACTATTAAAACTACTTAAAGACAATAATATAGATTATTGCTTTTCTTTTGGATCTCATATCTTAAAAGGCAAATTATTAGATGAGTTTAAAAATAAAATAATCAACTTTCACCCATCGATTTTACCACAATTTCCAGGTCTCAAGGCAATTGACCGAGCAATACAAAGTAATACAAGATATTTAGGGAATACAGCTCATTTCATTGACAATGGTGTAGATACCGGGCCTATTATAATGCAAAATATCGTATTATCAGATGCATTTAATGAAGATGGATATAATGGTGTGTTAAATGCACAACTTGATATAATAAATGTTATTGATCAATTATTATTAAAAGATGCTATAAAGGTTATTAACAATAAAGTGTTCATAAAGGGAGCAAATTATAGGGTTTCTCATCTTTATCCGGAACCGCCTAACTATTTGGAAATATAATGCCTTATTTGGTACGGAAGGTATGATTTTATTTTGTTAGAAATTTGGAAACATATATTAAAGTGAACGTATAAAAAGGAGACTTAGATGGCAAAGAATAGGGTTGGAGTTATTATACCTTGTTATAATCATGTGAATTTTGTTGAACAGGCAATCGATAGTGTTTTAAATCAAACATATCAAAGTTTTGATATATATGCGGCAGATGATGCTTCTAGTGATGGAACCAATGAAAAATTATTAAAATATGAGGATAAGTTAAAGGAAATCCATTTATTCGATGTAAATTACGGAGAGCGAGCTACTTATCTGCTTAGCAGGTTGGATAATGAGTATACGGCATTATTAAGTTCTGATGATTTCTGGCATGAAAATAAATTAGAGAGACAAGTACATTATTTAGATGAACATCCAGATTGTGCTGCATGTTTTACTTGGTGCAACCAGGTAGATGATAAAGGGGAAATTATAAAGGGAGTCGTGCCGTTTAATCAAAAAAATAGGAACTCAGAGGAATGGATGCTGTATTTTTATGTTAGGGGTAATTGTTTGGTTCATCCTTCTATTCTAATCCGTACGGATATTTATAGAAGGCTGGTTGACAAACAGTATCAAGCTTTTAGACAAATACCAGATTTTCAGATGTGGGTAGAATTAGTTCAAAATGATAAAATACATGTAATTGAAGAGGAATTGATGAGTTTCCGATGGCATTCTTCGTCTAACTCGACCAATGTAAGTGCACTTACCGCTGAGAATGATGTTAGACACCAAAACGAAGAATGTTATATGTGGTATGAGACAATCGCTAATATGGAGAATGAATATTTTAAAAAGGCCTTTAAAGATATGCTTATTAATCCATTTGCGCATGAACCGGAAGAATTGATGTGCGAAAAGTTTTTTGTATTATCCAAGGCAAGGATGGAGTTAGTACGGCAAGCAGCAGTTTTTTATTTCTATGATATTTTTAAAGAAAAGAAGGTGCAGGATTGTCTACTAAATCAATATGGATTTGGAAAAAAGGATTTTTTTCAATTAGAAATGAAGATAGGAAGTGCAAAGATGTATTTAGATAGTGAAGATAAAAAACATATTATGCGTGAAATGGGACAATGTATTATTAATGCGAATCGTTAAGATTAGTTTAGTGTTGTAGGAATGGAGTGATTGATGATAGAAAAACCAGTTTATGTTACCCGTTCATCTCTACCTGCTTATGAAGAATACATAGAAATGATTCGGCCAATGTGGGAGAATCATAGGCTAACAAATATGGGAGAGTATCACCAAAGACTAGAAGAAAAACTAAAAGATTTTTTGCAAATCTCCAATATTTCTCTTATGGTAAATGGGCATACTGCATTGGAAATGGCAATTCAGGCAATGGATTTTCCTAAAGGGAGTGAGATTATTACAACTCCCTTTACTTTTATATCTACTACTCATGCTATTATTCGAAATGGGATGGTTCCTGTATTTTGCGATATTAAGCTTAGTGATTTTACTATAGATGAAAATAAAATAGAAAATCTGATTACGGATAAAACAGTAGCTATTCTTCCTGTGCACGTATATGGAAATGTATGCAATTATACTCGGATCGATGAAATATCAAAGAAGTATAATCTTAAGGTACTTTATGATGCGGCACATACATTCGGAGAGCGTATCGATGATAGTTCAGTAGAAAGTCTTGGAGATGTATCGGTTTTGAGTTTTCATGCTACTAAGGTCTTTAATACAATTGAAGGCGGAGCAGTATGCTTTAAAGACGAAAAGTTATATCAAAAGCTTTATAATCTGAAAAATTTTGGAATTCGTTCTGAGGAAATTGTTGAAGCAGTTGGAGCGAATGGAAAAATGAACGAATTTTGTGCTGCTATGGGTATATGTAATTTAAGACATATTAGAAATGAAATTAAAAAAAGAGAAAATAATACATTATATTATGATGCAAGACTATCTTTAATATCCGATATTACAGTGAGGAAAAGAGATCCGAGAATTGACTATAATTATGGCTATTATCCAGTTTTGTTTGTTTCTGAAGATCAAAGAAATAGAGTTTATGAAAAATTAAAAGAGAATAATATATATGCTAGAAAATACTTTTATCCTATTACATCAGACCAGAAATGTTTCCTTGAAGAATATAAGGATGTAAAGTTAGAGAATGCAAGAGATATATCGAAGAGAATATTGACATTACCTCTATATTCAGATTTAGAAGAATGTGAAATTGAGAAAGTTTGTAACTATATTAAGTTAGTATGCTAGTTTTATCATACAAATGATTTTATTTGGTATAGAATAGGAGAGAGAATTATGTTAGACATAGAGAAAATACCGAAGAATGATAAAATAGTTTTTTGTGGTATTTCAGATGAAGGAGTTTTATGTGCTACTCAGGTATCTAATTTTTTGGGAGAAAGGGAATACTACTTTTCGGATATAAGAATGGAAGAAGTGAGTGAGGGACAAGACTCAATTTTAGTAAATAATATACTAATACCAATTATTTCGCTAGAAAGATTTTATGAAATGGGAATAGATATATCAGTATTTTGTTATTCTGACCACGAAAAAATGAAGGATAAAATAGAAAGATTGCAGATACATGGAATTAATAAATTGCACTTTATGGCAAATGAAATTGTTCTAGGATATTTTGGCGCATTGAAAAAGTTAGAGGATTCACAGGTTTACTCAAAAGAGTTCTTATGCTTGATGAAAGAATTGGTTGAGATGTGGAATAGTAAATTTGATTTTCCTAGATTTTATAGACCACATAATCGAGAAGCTATCTTGATAGAACTAGAGAAGCTAGGCAAAACATATGAGTTACTAGAAGATGATTTATCAAAGAAAACCTTTGAAAATACTCTTAAGTATCGATTTTGTGGAGAAACCGGGTATCTAACTGAAGTTTTACAAAAAGATCAATACTGTCCAACCGATATATTTTCATTTTCAGACGAGGAAGTAATCATTGACGGAGGTGCAGCACAAGGAGATTCCTTATCAAGATTTATTGAATTATGTAATGGAAAGTACCCGAAAATTTATTGTTTTGAAGCAAATCAGGATTATTGTAGAGGAATAAAATATTGTTTTAAACATGAAAATCTTCACATAATTAATAAGGGATTGTATGATAAAAATGCTATGCTATTTTGGCATGAAAATGGACATGGCTCTTACCTTTCAGAAGAAAAAAAGTCTGATTTCCAATTAGAGGTAGTGTCTCTTGATGACACTATAAAGGAAAAAGTGACATTTATTAAAATGGATATAGAAGGAGCAGAGCAAAAGGCAATTTTAGGGGCAAAGGATATAATACAAAGAGATAAACCAAAACTTGCGATATGCATTTATCATAAGGAAAATGATTTGTGGGATATTCCACTCTTGATAAAGGAATTAGTTCCGGAATATAAGATTTATATTCGATCGTATTATGACGTGATGGATGAAGAAACGGTTTGTTATGCTTGCCTGTAACTGAGATTGTATTGATAAGGATCAGAAGGAACATTAAAAAAATATAATATACTACGGTTATTGCTTTTGAATCAATTACACTTGAGGTAATGAGGAAATATGGAGATTACAAATGAATGAAAAAAAAATAGCTTATATTATCTGTGTTAATAATGAGATGTATTATGAAGAGTGTTGTTGGTATCTTAATCGTTTAATTGTTCCGGATGGCTTTGAAACTGATATTATTACTATTAGAGAGGCAACTTCCATGACGGAAGCTTATAACGCTGCTATGGAAAGCAGTGATGCCAAATATAAAGTATATATGCATCAGGATGTATTTATCTGCAATCAAAATTTTATTTCTGATATATTGAATACATTTCAAAGCAATAAAGAGATAGGAATGTTAGGCTTAATTGGAGGGATAAAGATTCCTAGTAATGGTATTATTTATAATGCATGGAACTGTGGGCGGTCTATTACTTGTGACTGGTCACTGACAGTAGATACCTGTTTTTATCAGAAAAAACCATACATCTTTGCTGATGCCCTAGATGGAATGCTCCTTGTAACTCAATATGATGTTAGATGGAGAGAGGATATCTTAAAACAATGGGATTTTTATGATGTATCCCAGTCCTTAGAGTTTTTGAATGCTGGTTATAAGATAGGTATTCCCTTTCAAGAATCTGCATGGGCTGTTCATGATTGCGGTTATAGTAATCTGGTTCACTATGATGAAAACAGAAAAATTATGTTTGAAACCTATCCTGAGTTTTTTTCAGGAACATGGGAAGAGCATCCTTTTAATTATAATTATGAGTTGTACTCTTTAACGAAACAGATTTATAGGGAGATAGAGAATTTAGTCAATCAAGGCAAGAATCTTGAAGCAGAACAGATTCTTAATAGCTTTGAAGAGAATGGAATGGATAAAAACACATTATTACTAAGGCATATATTTACTATAGCAAAAATGGAGGGAGAAAGTGCGGGTTTTTTCAGAGTAGTGGATAAGAATCTTTCTGTTTCAGAACTTTTAGAGAGGTATACAGGAATTAAGTTCTTTTTACGAAGGTTGGAAATAGAAAGAGCATTAGGAGTGGGAGAAATCTTAAATTGGATTAAAAAAAATGCAATCTCTCCTATGGAGATTGTTATGAATGTTATTTCTAATTTGCTTGATAGAGAGTATGTTTTTGAGATGGTTGGAAAAGCATACCGGTTAGGGAATGAGATTAATAACGCAGAAATAATTGACAACATGCTAAAGAAAATCAAAGAAGGAAAGCTTAGTATTTCGCTAGCAAGTAAGGAATATATAGAGAGACAACGGATGGGAGCAGAATATTGGTCAGATTATAGGGAAGATGCCAATAGAACTAGATGGTGGCAATCACCAACCATAATAAGTCATTATAATGAGATAATTTGTGGAAAAAAAGTAGACGGTTGGAATTCTGGAGCGATTGAATTATTAAAAAGTAAGAAATTAATTCCTTTATATGGATTTGAAGAAGCAATATCCATAGGGTGCGGCAGTGGGAATAAAGAAATCGATTTGTTAAAAAGAGGCATTGTGAAACATTTTACTTGTATTGATATTGCAAAAGGGATGATTGAAAAAGCTCAGGAAAATGCGAGAGTAAATGGGGTAGAGCATCAAATTGAGTTTATATGTGGAGATTTATTTTCATTACCTCATGCTAAGGAATGTTACGATTTGGTCTTTTGGGACAGTAGTTTACACCATATGGAGAGTGCTGATAAAGCGGTGGAGATATCATATAACTGGTTAAAACAAGGAGGACTCTTTTTTTGCAATGATTTTATAGGGAATAATCGATTTCAATGGTCTGATATGCAGATGGCGATTGTGAATGGGATTCGCTTATATTTATCTGAAGATTATTTTAATAACATAGATGGGATGAAATTTGCAAGATTTATTAAAGCTCCGTCTATGCAGCATATGATGAATACAGATCCTTCTGAGGCAGCTGATTCAGAGAATATTATACCTGCAGTGAAAAAACATTTTAAAAATCCCACTATTATTAATACTGGGGGATTAGTTTATCATTTATGCTTGGAAGATATTCTGCAAAATATGCCTGAGGAAAGTGAGATATTGAAATATATGTTGAATTTGGATAATCAAACTATTGACTTCAATATGAGCCTAAATGCATTTATTTTTGCTATTAAAGATTAAATATTGAGAATTTTCGGAGAAAACAATGAATGAGAATTTAATCGCTTTTATTATTTGTAGTAATAATGAGCTCAAGTTAAACGAATGTAAGTATTATCTTAGTAGATTGCAAATTCCAGAGGGGTATGAGACAGATATTATAGTTGTAACTGGGGCAGATTCTATGACACAGGGTTATCAGGCTGCCATGTTAAGCACAGATGCAAGGTATAAAGTATATTTACATAATGATACTTTTATCATAAATGAATATTTCATTCGAGATATTCTCTCAGTTTTTCAATCTGAAGAAATAGGAATGTTAGGTGTCATTGGTTGCAAAAGTATGCCTTTCGACGCTTATGCTTGTACTTCTTGGGATGTTGGAAAGGTATTACATAATATAGCGGATAAATGTCTTTTAAAATATCAATCGAATGATAAAGGGGTCACTGAAGTTGATGCTATTGATGGCTTACTAATGGTAACTCAATACGATATCAATTGGAGAACCGATATATTTAAAAACTGGGATTTTTACGACATATCTCAATGTTACGAATTTCATAGAAAAAGATTAAAAGTGGTTGTACCATTTCAGGAAGATTATTGGTGTTATCATGATAATGACTACAGCAAAATGGGTGAATATGACTACAATAGGAATATATTTATTAAGGAATACCAAGACATCAGATCATTTAAATTAGAACGACCAACAACTGAAGGAGAAATAAGTAAATTACAGTTTCAAATGAAGGATTTGTTCGGAATGCTGATAAGGCAGGGAAAAGTTGAGGATGTATTTTTCTTAATAAATCAAGATACAATGTTACAAGAGCTGGGCTGTATGAGGGATTATTCTTTAGCAGCGATGATACATAAGAGTGAAGAGGACAATCAAACCAAGCTTAAATTAGATCTCAATATAATGGAAGAGCATGAGTTAGTAAACCAATTGTGTAAGCTTAAATTTTTATTAAAAAGAATGGAGTTTCATTGTGAAGGCAATGAGGATTTTATTGAGGCTTTAATAAATAGCTATTCTATTTACGCGATATACTATTCCATAATTTATTATGTAAGATATAGAAGAGTAGTTTTAAGTTATATCTATCAATATTGCAAAAAAACACAAAAGATTGAAGAAGCATGTTTAGTACATAGAATGATTGAAGTAACACCGGACAATATACCTATATAGAGATAGTAATAGATTATCAAATAAATAGAAATACAAATCTTGTCTATTATTAATAAAAAATATCTGAAGGTATATGTGTTTGAATATTGTGAAGGAATATCTAAAATCTAGGTTTTTGGAATAAGAGTATTCTGTACATACATACAAATTGTAGGAGGTGTATTAATATAAAAGTTGGTATTATGCAACCTTATTTTATACCGTATATTGGATATTGGCAATTGCTAAATGCTGTAGATAAGTATGTCATTTATGATGATGTTAACTTTATTAAAGGTGGGTGGATAAATCGAAATCGTATATTGAACAACGGTTCGATAGTTTATTTTAATGTTCAGATGAGTGGAGCTAGTTCCTTTAAGTTAATAAACGAAATTGGAGTATGTAATGATGCTGCTATTATTAATAAACACTTAAGAATTATTGAAGCAGCATATAAAAATGCCCCATATTTCTTTATAGTATATCCAATAATTAAAGATATTCTTGAATGTACAGAATCGAATTTAGCGTCTTATCTAGTATACTCAATCAAAAGAATTGGTAGTTATTTGGATATCAATACTGAGCTTATTATATCCTCCTCTTTAAATAAAAATAATGCTTTAAAAGCACAAGATAAAGTAATAGATATATGCAAAATATTGGGAGCGACTGAATACTATAATGCCATAGGTGGGCATGAATTATATTCAAATCAAAAGTTTTTGGAAAATAATATAAAACTTAAATTTGTCAAAACAAATAATATAGAGTATACTCAAGCTGGTCAAATATTTCAGCCGAATTTATCGATTATTGACGTAATGATGTTTAATTCTGCTGAAGATATTAAAAGGATGTTAAAATGTTTCGAATTAATTTAATCCTAATTAAATTAAATAACTTTTAGGAATACGATATTTAATCATTAACTTCCATAAAGTAGAAAGTCATATGAGTATGAGAGATGTTTTATATAATATCATCAATATCGCAGAATAGCACAAGAGGTTGATGAATAAGTTTAGTCCATTTAATGTGGAAAAATTACAGGATAATATTTTTTTTAGAGAGATAGGAAAAGTAAATGAGAGAGCGGATAAAACGGTTACTTTTACATAAAGAATTTGCTAAGGCACGCAAGAGGATGGATGAATATATAAAAGTGGGAAATCTTTATGATGATGAGATTGCAATTCTTGATGCCACCATCTATGATAGCGAGGGTGATGAGGTTGGGCTTTTTTGTAGTATAAAAAAGGGTCTTGAGTTTAACCACAGAAACTATGAGCTATATTTTATGCTAGGAAATTACTATGCGGGGATAAATCCTAACCAAGCCTATCTGTGTTATGAAAACGCTTTATTTTACTGTGATAACCAAGATGTACAGATCATAGAGCAACAGGTACTTACATTAGAGAAAACTGCAGCGATAGAAGTTAAAAAAGTTGCCATTGTTATTCTGTCTTATAATGGTTATCAAATAACAAAACAATGTATAGAAAGTATACGTAATAATACATCAAAACAATCCTATGAATTGGTTGTAATTGATAATGCATCTACCGATCTGAGTATTAAATGGTTAAAGGATCAAAAGGATATTAAACTTATTTGCAACCTGGAGAATAAAGGCTTCCCCGAAGGCTGTAACCAAGGAATACTGCTTGCAGAAAAAGAATCGGATATCTTATTATTGAATAATGATACACTGGTACCTGAAAATGCTATCTTTTGGTTGCGCATGGGATTATATGAAAATGAGTTAGTCGGGGCCACAGGAAGTGTATCTAATAGTTGTCCGAATTACCAAACAATCAGTGAGCAGGGGGTTACTAATCAGAACTATGCTGATATCGCACGAAAATATAATGTGCCACTTATAGCCCCTTATGAAGAAAAATCATGGCTTGTAGGTTTTGCGTTGCTTATAAAAAGATCCGCATTAGATCAGGTGGGTTTATTAGATGCAAGATTTACACCGGGAAACTTTGAAGACAATGATATTTGCTTTCGGATATTAGAAGCCGGATTTAATATTAGACTTTGCCTTAATAGTTTTATTTATCATTATGGGAGTACTAGTTTTAACAAAGATAAAGAGAAATTTTTAGCGCTTCTAGAAACTAACGAAAGAAAGTTTATTGAAAAATGGGGGTTCCATCCGTCAAAGTATACCTATATTAAAAAAGAAGTAATAGAGTTGATCAGGCAACATACCTACGATCAATTTAGTGTATTGGATATTGGGTGTGGCGCTGGAGCAACATTGGCAAGAATACAAAGAAATTATCCTAATACTTTACTGGAGGGTCTAGAGAAAAATGAACAAGCTGCACACATAGCGAAGTTACTATTCCCTGTAAAGTGCGGGGATATTGAGACTATAGGAATCTCGGAGAGTAAAATTTATGATTACATTATACTTTCCGGTGTAATGGAACATCTCCATGAGCCTGACAAAGTTTTAAAAAAAATCAGAAAACATTTAAAACCAGGAGGAAGGCTTTTACTTAGTGCTTATAATATAATGTATATTTCTGCATTATATCAGATTATTCAGGGGAAGTTCTATTATGGTACACTTGAAGCATTAAATAAAGAACATATCAGATATTTTACAGGACAAGACCTAATAACATTACTAGAGGAATGTGGCTATACAATCTGTGATTTTACTTATACGGAGTCCCCATATAAGTTAACAAAAGAGGAAGAAGATTATCTTGTGCTATTAAGCAGTAAGCAAGAAAATAAAAAATTACATGAGGCATATCAATTTATAGTTTCAGCAACTTGGTAATTCAGAGAGAAAGGATTAGGTGATTTGTTGTATGCTGAGATTTTGTGACAGCGAAGTCTATATTAAGTATGAAGAAACAATTACAAGAAGTGAGCTTTTTACTTTTTTCTGTAGTGAAGGTCAAAATGCAAGTATTATTGTTGTTTTAAATAATGAGGATATTTTTCAAGGTATTATTACATATGATTCATTACTGCATAGTAGTTCAGGCAATGGATTTATTCAAAGAGAGAGTGTGGTGCTAAATGATGAGGTCTGGGTTAATGCAAAAAGACTCTTTGATAATAACAAAAAGATAATTTATTTGCCCATATTTAATATTCAAAACGAATTGATCTATTTTTGTTATAATGGTAGCGGTAATCTTGAGGAAACACACATAGATCATATACTCGATAGGATGGAACAGAACCAGGAATATCTATTTATTCAAGAGCTTTATCCACGCGTGCAGGTGGTGTGTATTCATGATTTTAATGAATGGGCATATCGGTTTTATAATGTTTTAAAGGCTAGAGGAATTCCTGTTGTTACTATTGGTGTAAAGTGGAAGGATTTTGGGATATTAGAAGCAGAAGATTTGTTCCAATATCCTGATTATAGTGTTATGAATATCTACGCAGAAGGTACAGAGCTGGTATTTGAAGAGAGAGACAGAACCAGAAAAGATAGATTTAGACCCTGTATGGGATTTGATTTTTTACTAACGATTGCTCAAATGAATACACTGTATGTTGAAAATTTAATTAAACAAGAAGTAAGAGGAAAGTTCTTTCGATGTAGTATACCTTGGTTCAGCCAATTAAAAGATTATTCTTTAAGTGAATTTCATCGTTTCAAAACATATTTTCATTTGGATAATGCCTCTCCCATGGTACCGGAGCATTTTAAAGATGAACATTCTATGGAAATATGTGGGTTGAAGTATCAAGAGGTTTTGGGAAAATTACAACAGGAGAAAGATAAAGTAAAAAATCATTTAAATATTATAGAATTAGATCATACCAGTATCATAGGGAAAAGATATGGAATAGGAAAATATACCATTTGTTTAATTGGCCCTTGCATCATTGCAGGAGTGGGAACACTAGAGCAGGATCAACTGGCTTATTCATTATTATCCCTTGTTGAAGGACTGTACCCAAATAAGTTTTCTATTGTTACATTACCGATTCTGCCATATTATTTTAGAGAAAGAGAATTGGCATTAAAACAGCTGGTTAAGAATAAATACAATTTAATAATTTCTATAGATCAAATCGTTAGTAAACTGCCGGAAAGCCTTTCAAGAGTGGTGAATGTAGATCTTAACTTGCTTGATCTTTTCAACGCACGTCCTTTGGATGAGGCTTGGTTTGCTGATGTTCCGATTCATACAAATGGGATAGGGAATAGGGCAATTGCGAAGGAAATTTTTACGAAACTTTTAGAGCCATCATTACAATCTATGGATTTCTCGGAAGATGAAAGTAATACACTGATAGAGCCTATACAGATGACTCGAAAAGAAGTGCAGGAATTAAACTCTTACTTAAACATGATAAGAAAAGATTGTTTTGATGTAGAAATCCACGATAGAGTCGGAGCAATCGTAATGAATTGTAATCCTTTTACTAAAGGACATTTATACCTGATAGAAGAGGCTAGAAAGCAAGTGGATTATCTTTACATATTTGTAGTAGAGGAAGATCGTTCTTTTTTTTCATTTGCAGATCGGATAGAGTTGGTAAGAAAAGGGGTAAGTAGTTTTGATAATGTGAAGGTTCTCCCATCCGGTTCATTTATATTATCCTACAATACGCTTCCTTCTTATTTCTCTAAGGATACAGTTCAAAATATCACGATTGATGCGACTATAGATATACAGCTTTTTGCTGAATTTATAGCACCAGCACTAAAAGTTACAGTACGATTTGTAGGTGAAGAGCCACTAGATAATATAACCAACCAGTATAACAGAGAAATGGAACGGTCATTAGAGGAATATGGCATAAATTTTATTGAAATTAAGCGTAAAACAAGCGAAGAGGAAGTTATTAGCGCTTCAAAAGTACGCAGATTGCTAAATAACAATTCCTTTGATGAAATAAAGAAAATTGTTCCAGAATGTACATATGATTATTTAACTGATCGATATGCAGATAAATTAATCTGATAACTAGTGAGTGGTTACAATAAGGAGCAATAAGGAGAAAGTGAAATGCCAGATATCAGCCTTTGTATGATTGTTAAAAATGAAGAAGCTTCATTGGAACATTGCTTGTCCGGTATTGCTTCTTATGTTGATGAAATTATTATTATAGATACCGGATCAACGGATAGAACGAAAGAAATTGCTTTCAGATTCACTAATAAGGTATATGACTATATGTGGATAAACGATTTTGCTGCCGCTAGGAACTATTCTATCAGAAAAGCAGACAATGAATTTATTTTAGTATTGGACAGCGATGAGACTGTCGAAAATATTAATATGGATAACATTAAATTGTTAATTGAGCAACATCCTAGAGAAATTGGGCGTCTTCTTCGTATTAATGAATTTACAAGAAAGGGAGTTCTCCATAAATACAGTGAAAGAGTAAACCGCTTATTTTCAAAAAAATATTATCGATATGAAGGAATAATACACGAGCAACTTGTACCTATTACAGGTAGCGCCTCCAATATTATGGTAGATGAATGTTCCAATGTTTCACAGTGGACTGAGTTAGCGACTGATAAGGATTATACTTATCCTATACCATTAACGATCCGACATTCCGGCTATGAAGGTGATCTCGACCAAAGAAAGAAAAAAACCGAACGAAACATCAGTTTACTCAAAACTGCTCTTCAGCAGCATCCCAACGACCCCTACCTTCTATACCAGCTGGGCAAAAGCTACTACATGGAAGAGGATTATGAAACTGCTCGTGAGTTTTTTGGACAGGCACTCTTTGTTGACTTAGACACAAGATTGGAATATGTGCAGGACATGGTAGAAAGCTATGGATATTCCCTGATTAATATAGAACAATATGAAACCGCCCTCCAGATGTTGAATCTCTATGATGAATTCTCCCACTCGACAGATTTCATCTTCTTAACAGCTTTAATTCTGATGAACAATGGACGCTTCCATGAGGCTATACGGGAATTTCAATTAGCAACCAAAAAAAAGGAGTGTAAAATGGAGGGTGTCAATAGCTATTTGGCATTTTATAATATTGGGGTGATATATGAATGCCTCGGAGATTTAGAAAATGCAAAGAAAAGTTATAAAAAATGCGAAAACTATGAGGCGGCAACAGTGAGGTTAAGTAAACTATAGTCAGGCTGCATAAGAGATGGCGACAAATCTAATGAACTCTGACAAAATCGCCATAAGTTTGGAAATTTATTATGTTCTTTCAGTAGTTTTCAGTCTAAGGATTCATATTAACCTTCAATTATTTTTACATAATCAAAAAAATAGCTGAAAAATCTAAACTAACTTAAATATCTGACCGATAAGTTATAAAAGGGCAAATTTTGCCTATCAATAATAATATCACTAAAGGTATGTGTATATGAGAGTGTGAAGGCATTATAAAAGATCTATTAAGCAAAAATTAAAATCATAACCTACAAAAGGAAGTGGAGGAAATCAGATGAAAAAAACATGGATGTGGATCAGCAAATTACTTGTAGCAATCGCTATCATAGTTACTATAGGGATAATCCTTCCTAAGAGTGAAGCCTACGCTGCGACGACAATCGACCCTATCGAAATCGTATCCGTCGAATACTATGAAGAACAGATCATTGTTCAAAATAACAATAATACAAAAATCTGCTTCGCGACAGAATCAGATGCAGCCAGAGGTAATTGGGAAGTAATTGACACTGATACTGCCGATTATACCACAATAGACATGTCCTGGTTATCTTCAACTACCGAAAACATCATTATGGTGAAGGGTTATGAGGATGCTACGGCAACAACCTCCAGAGTAGTCTTGAAACGAAAACCTACAAAGCTTGAGATATCCATCAATTATGAAAAACTGGATTCACTGGATTCAGATACCAGCATTGGATCCCTTGTTAATATCATGACGACAGAAGGTACCGGTGATGACCCAATCGATTTTACCGATCTGGAATGGAGAAAAGGCGAAACAGGTCAATGGAAGAATACAGATTCTCTTACCGCCGGATTAATTGATAAATTTTTGGTAAAAGGAACTACATTATATTTCCGTATCCGTGCGAAGGATGATGTGGTGAATATATCAACAGATCCAAGTGTAGATTTTGAGAAGCTGAGGACTCAAGGGAACGGAGGTCTCCTTTCCTACCTGTCTCTGCCAGCCAATTCTACTGCTACGCTTGGCTCAGACTTTCCTGACGGCACAGAAGGCAGACGCTTTAGCAATGAAGTAAAGGTTAAGGTAGCAAAGAAATCTGTAGCTTCCGGCTATGGAATTGATGGTTCTAGATTTACAGCTAATATCAAATATGGTAATGAGTACCGTGTAACAGTTGGATCGGATACCTCAGAGTGGGTCAAGATTATTGACCGAACAGTGAAATCAACGCAGTTATCAACGATGGTTAAGAGCGCGGTATCCAGTTCTGATGACGATGGTACAACTGAGGCAAAGGCATTTCCAGCGATGAAAATTGAAGTTAGAGATTATGCTACTTCTAAGTCAGCGTCGTCTAAGATAACAGAGACTAGTATTAATAAACAGAGAACCATTGATGAAGATGCTCTGTTTAATGGTGAAGCACCTGCAAGTGTTCCTTCAACAAATACAAATATTTACATTTCCTATAACGGCAACAAGAATATGATACTCGAAATCCCATCAGCTAGCTCTGCACAGCCCTATGAATATACCGTTACAAAGCCTAATGAGACCCTTAACCTGGCGAAGGCAACCTGGACTTCAGTTACAAAAGGAACCGAAGTAAAGATTCTTGCCACGAAAGCAGTTGAAGGAGGAACTTTATTCATAAGAATGAAAGAGATCAAGGCTAAGAATGCTACTTCTACTTCAAATGCAGTGAACTTTGAGTTGGCGTCAACCTATGTGTCAGCAAATATTAGTTATCCGTCCGTACCCGAGATTGTGGATGCGACTTACACCTTTACAAAAGGCTATTCAGATGATATATCTTTTGCGGTCACACTAAATGCAAAAAATAAAACTCCATTTGAAGAGAAAATAAAGACAATTAAGCTTGGTACTAAGGAAATTGAATTTGAACAGAATACTTCAACCGATTCGGATGGAGTAAAGACAATAGCTGTTAAGCTTAAGTCTGAATCTCTGGAAACCCTTGCAAACTGTTATGTGAAGGCAATTACAATCACCTATGAGAATGGTACCATTGACAAAACCTCCATCAAGTTAACAATTCAGAGTCCGGCCGCAGCATCGGTATTGACTGTGACTCACACAAAAGCTTCAACAGGAGGCACTGCTTTTTCCATTATCACCAATAAGGGAGTCGGAAATTCGTGGGTATATGTTAAAACAACCACAGCAGTAACAGACGTAAGTATACAGGATACTGTGAAGACCAAGACAGGAATCGATTTATTACCAGAGAACAATATACCAACTGCAACCATGGATAATGTCCCCATCACAACAGGACAGTACCTTACTATTTTTGAAGTGAATTCATCAGGATATATTGTAAAATACAAGTCGATCCAAATTACTGCTGATTATATCAGATAATAATTAAAAAGATAATGCTTCTGCTATGCAGTGGCTCGAAGGTTATAAAAAGATAATAGATAGGCTGTTTCTTTCTTTATGAATATATCTAGGCTTTTCCAGCTATTTATATTACAATAATAAGGAAAGGGACAGCCTTAGACATATACTAGTAAAGTTAAAAACAGTAAAGACAGACATAGTAAAGCTAGACACATTAAAGTGTTAAAAATTGCATCAATTATAACGGAGATCCCCAATGATAACAATTAGTATCTGTATGATCGTAAAAAATGAAGAAAAGGTTCTGGCCAGATGTTTAGATTCCATTCAGTCAATTGCCGATGAAATCATCATCGTCGATACCGGTTCAACAGATGAAACAAAAAACATCGCAAAAAAGTACACGGATAAAATCTATGATTTTACCTGGGTTCACGATTTTTCCGCAGCACGCAATTATGCCTTCGAGCAAGCAACCATGGATTACATCTATTCTGCTGATGCCGATGAAGTTCTTGATGAAGAAAATCAAGCTCGCTTTCGGGCTCTAAAACAGAGTCTCCTGCCTGAGATCGAGATTGTTCAGATGAAGTATGCAAACCAGCTACAATTCAATACAACCTATAATTTTGATGTGGAATACCGTCCCAAGCTTTATAAAAGACTAAGAACCTTCCGGTTTTCAGAACCCATTCATGAAAATGTCATCCTATCTCCGATCATTTATGACAGCGATATTGTAGTTTTCCATATGCCGATCTCAAACCATGCCGGAAGAGATTTTGATGCCTTCCAGAGAGTAATTATTCAAAATAAAAAGCTATCCCCCAGACTTCATGAGATGTATGCGAAGGAATTATATATAGCTGGACAAGACAGTGATTTTATTGTTGCATTTCCATATTTCAACAATTATAATGAAAAAGAGGAATGCAGCGAGCGAGAACGAAAAATCGGAGAGTGCGTTTTATCAAGATACTACTTGATAAACAAGGATGCCACTGGACTTATGAAATATAGTCTCAGAAATATTGCCGACAACAAAGCCTCCGCCGAGGTATGCTTTAACCTGGGCGAATACTTCTATGACCTTGGCGATTATAAAGAAGCGACGATCTGGTATTACAATGCTGCTTATGAAACAAGCTGCGAATTAAATATACACTATGCAGGTGATTATCCGTTAAAAAAAATTGCACAGTGCTATCATAATCTTGGGAATCTGGAACAGGAGGAAGCGTTTAAAGAGCTGGCAGACAATTGGAACATAGAAGATAAGGGGTGAATTTTTTGACTGAAAATACGAGAAGTATCTTTGATAGAAATATAAATCTTTTGGGGGATTTAGATAAGGCAATTTACTTTTTTCGCGAGCAGCAATATGAAAAAGCACTTAGAATTGTTGCAGAATCTATCGATATGGTGAAGTTGTCTTTGGAAGCAATTATTAAGGAACAGGATTATTTTGACTTAGTTACGACACAGGCATTGATGGAGATGCTGTCAGGTATTCTTGAAGCCAAGAAAAATAAGGATTTTATTCTTTTGGCGGATCTTTTGGAGCTTCAGCTTGTGAATTTCTTAATTGGTGTACAAGAATTAATCATCGATAAAGAAGAAATACTATTTGATGAAGAAAATTATAATGATAACATAAGACTTTTACTTGTACATGGAATTGGATTTCCCGAAACGCTGTCAGAGCCTGTGGATACAGAGGGTTTAATGAAAAAAGGTTACCGCATTGAATTCACTTCCTGTGGGCAGATGACCCTGGCTGCTGAAAATGACGGGGTTAGCTTTTACTTCCATTCCAATCATAAGGTTCGGGAAGAAGCCTTTTTACTTGCTAAGAGCTGGGTTGAGTCAAACCGGCAGCGATATATTTTATATGGTTTTGGCTTAGGATACCATATTAGGGAGCTGCAGGAACTGGCAGGAGAAGCAGAGATTGAGATCTACGAAGCGGATTTAAATGTCATGCAATTAGCCTGCGCTTTTGGGGAAGTGAAAGAGCTTTTGAAGCAGAAGCGTATTACCGTGATTTATGATCCTGAATTTAAGCTATTAAAGGATCGAGCGAATCAATTATCAACAGAAGAAAAGCTTGTGGTTCATTATCCATCTTATTTAAATACCGGATTGGATGAAGGGAAAAAGCTTCTAAAGGAAATGGTGCCAATGCTTAAAGCCCTTGATGCTCTATAATAAAAGGAGGCAACATCTGAGTTACGAGTAGACTTATCCTATCAACATAATTTCTCAGGAGGTAGTAGATAATGATTTATATTATAATTGTAATTGCTTTTGTTTTAGCAGAGCATAAGATGAAGGACTATATTGAAAAGAGCAGAAAGCTGGGTGAAAAGCAAGAGATTCTAAACGGTAAAATCATCATTCGTAAACAATATAACAGAGGTGCAATGCTGAGTTTTATGGAAGATAAAAAGGAGCTTGTAAAGACCGTATCTGGTGCTTGTCTTGGTTTGGTAGTTCTCCTTTTTATGATTGCGCTGCCTAAGAAAGGGAACAGATTATATAAATTTGGTTTATCCTTAATGCTTGGCGGAGCAATCAGTAATGTTTTCGATCGATTTAGCCGAGGATATGTAATTGATTACTTTACGATTAATTATAAGAAGCTAAAAACTGTTATCTTTAACATGGCAGATATGGCTATCTTCTTGGGCTCCTTGTTAATTATGCTATCCTCATTGTTTCACTCGGGAAAGCATAAGGACTGATGAAAAATATTGTTTAGGTCAGCAGTTTTCAATATTAAGAATAATTATAATCCTGGACTATAAAGTAGGTGCAAGAATCATTTGGAAAGAATTTCAAATGAGTTCTTTCGTATTGAGACAGAGATATATAATGAAAAGAAGTCAAGCATGATAATCCAATGGATTACATGCCTGACTTCTTTTCATATCAAGTGAATCAACTAACAGAATCTATTGCTTTTGACAACTGAAACATATCACTTATTCACTGGGTCCGTTATACTATTTATAGTGAACCTACTCACCAGACTTTAGTTAACGAATATTTAATGGTCAACTAACAGCTTGTCCTTTTCTTTTAGCGCTCTCCGCAATATTCAAGAGAAGCAGCAATAAAGCCCTTGAATAATGGATGCGGCTTATTCGGTCTGGATTTAAATTCCGGATGAGCCTGAGTTGCAAGGAAGAAAGGATGCGCATCCTTTTGCATCTCTATCATTTCAACAATTCGTCCATCCGGAGAAAGACCGGAAAGCTTCATGTTGTGTTTTAAGAAATCATTTCTATAATAATTATTTACCTCATAACGATGACGATGTCTCTCGTGGATAATATTCTCACCATAAAGCTGATGTGCAATACTGTTTTCATCCAAATGACAAGGGTAGGAGCCAAGTCTTAAAGTACCGCCTATATCTTCAATGCCATCCTGTTCCGGCATAAGATGGATAATTGGATGTGTGGTGGAAGGATCCAGCTCAACACTGTGTGCATCCTCGAAGCCAATAACATCACGTGCGAATTCTACTAAAGCTAACTGCATACCAAGACACAATCCAAGGAATGGAATGTTATTCTCTCTAGCATAGCGAATGGCATTTATTTTACCTTCAATACCACGGTCGCCGAAACCGCCCGGTACGATAATACCGCATACTCCGTCTAGCAGCTCAGCTGCATTATCCTTTGTAACAGACTCGGAAGGAATCCAACGGATATTAATGGAAGCGTGATTAGCAACTGCACCATGCTTTAAGGATTCAACAACACTGATATAAGCATCATGAAGCTGGGTGTATTTGCCGACAAGAGCAACCTCAACCGTCTGAGTGGGATTCTTTAAATCCTGAACCATGCTTTCCCAATCACTGAGATCCGGTTCCGGACATGGAAGATCCAGACACTTTAAGGTAACATCTGCGATATGCTCTTGCTCTAAAGCGATAGGTGCTTCGTAAAGATACTCCACGTCCAGGTTCTGCAATACATTGGAACTTGGAACATTACAGAAGAGGGCGATTTTCTCTTTGATGCCCTGCTCCAAAGGAAGCTCGGTACGGCATACAATGATGTCAGGACGTATCCCCATACCCTGAAGCTCTTTTACACTTGCCTGGGTAGGCTTTGTCTTCATTTCTCCGGATGCTTTAAGATAAGGAATCAGAGTAACATGAATTAATGCAACATTATGATCACCGATATCCTGGCGGAATTGACGGATTGCTTCCAGGAATGGCTGACTTTCAATATCACCGACAGTACCACCAACCTCAATAATAGCAATATGCATATCGGAACTTTGATCATTTCTATAAAAACGGCTCTTGATTTCATTCGTAATATGAGGTATTACCTGCACGGTACCTCCTCCGAAATCACCGCGTCTTTCCTTGGAAAGTACGGACCAATAGATTTTTCCTGTTGTTACATTAGACATTTTATCAAGACTTTCATCAATAAATCTCTCATAATGTCCTAAGTCTAGATCAGTCTCTGCACCGTCATCGGTAACGAACACCTCTCCATGCTGAATTGGATTCATTGTACCTGGATCAATATTGATATAGGGATCAAACTTCTGCATTGTTACATGATATCCACGAGCCTTTAGCAGACGTCCAAGGGAAGCCGCTGTGATTCCCTTTCCTAAGCCTGATACAACACCACCGGTTACAAATACATATTTTACGGGCATTTTATTTCCTCCTTTTGTCTATGACATTTTGATATTTATAGTCATTTCATTAGATAACAAAATTCATGTTTTTTTAAGGATTTACCTTATTTTGGCAACAAAAAAAGCCGTCAAACCTTCTGAGAAGGTTTAAGGCAAATGGTTGGTTAGCCGATCGATCCTTATGGGACCTTAAACCATATCCGACTCCCTTGCTGGTATGTAACACAATTTGTGCTCTAGTATACTACATCCCTGAATGGAAGTCAATTATCATTCAAAATAACTTTACTCTGCCTTAATGATAAAATCAAGTGTTTTGTATTAAAATATTAATATTTTTATTATTTTCGACATTTTCTACATAATTTAAACACAGAAATTTAAGAACAATTTTATTGATTTATGGGAAGACTATGGCTATAATGAGTTATACGGTTAATTGGAAAATACAGTAGGTTATGCCTACATCTTGTATTTGCGCATTCGTCATCTTATATATTGTGAGAAGAATCAGCCTGCTGACGACCTTGACAGCTTGCTATCCCCACTACGAAAGCTTCATTATTATAATTGCAAATGCGCACCGGAAAGAATACATATATAATATGTATGTTGTAGGTATGTCTTGGTAATACATTCCATGTACTTCTACCGGTTTAAAGCCATGATACACGATAAGTAAGCGGCACATAGATTGTGTCGAATTAGATATTTCTATGAATAGGAGGATTTCATGGACAACAATAAGAACGACAACAATAAGAACAACAAAAATGGCTTACCCAATAGAATTGCTATTGTTGTAATCTTAGTAACTTCTTTATTAATATGGTTTACGTTTGCTTCTCTTCAGGACACCATAAAAAATGGTAAACAAGTAGAGATTACCTATGATCAGTTTTTGGATATGCTGAAAGAGGGTAAAGTAGAATCCGTAAAGACCATATCACAAAAAATTTATATTACACCAAAGGAACAGCCTGACAATGCCATTAAGACTACCTACTATACAGGGTATTTTTATGATGAGGATTTGGTAAACCGTTTAGATGAAGCAAAAGTAACTTTTAAGGAAGAGCCGCAGGAGACGAATATCTTGTTATCAATTGCCGGCAGTATTCTTCCGATTATCGCCATCTATGTTGTAATGTGGTTTCTATTCCGTACCATATCAAAGAACAGTGGTGGCATGATGGGCGTTGGAAAGAGTAACGCCAAAGTATATGTGGAAAAGCAAACCGGAGTCACCTTTAAGGATGTAGCCGGTCAGGGGGAAGCAAAGGAATCCCTTACCGAAATCGTTGACTTCCTTCATAATCCGGCCAAATACACCCGTATCGGTGCAAAGCTTCCGAAGGGTGCATTACTCGTAGGGCCTCCCGGAACAGGTAAGACACTGTTAGCAAAAGCAGTTGCCGGAGAAGCTAAGGTTCCTTTCTTCTCGTTATCTGGCTCCGATTTTGTGGAAATGTTCGTCGGTGTCGGTGCTTCCAGAGTAAGAGATTTGTTCAAGCAGGCACAGCAACAGGCACCATGTATTATTTTCATCGATGAAATTGACGCTATTGGTAAAAGCCGTGATTCCCATTACGGCGGTGGTAATGATGAGAGAGAACAGACCTTGAATCAGCTGCTGGCTAATATGGATGGTTTTGATTCCTCTAAGGGTCTGGTTGTATTGGGTGCTACCAATAGACCTGAAGTATTGGATAAAGCATTACTGCGTCCCGGTCGTTTTGACAGACGTATTATCGTAGATAAACCGGACTTAAAAGGAAGAGTTGATATTCTTAAGGTACATGCTAAGAATGTATTGATGCATGATTCCGTAGATTTGGATGCAATTGCGAAAGCAACCTCTGGAGCAGTGGGTTCTGATTTGGCAAATATGATTAATGAGGCAGCGATTCTTGCTGTTAAGCAGGGAAGAACTGTTGTAATGCAGGAGGATTTGTTTGAATCCGTTGAAGTCGTAATTGCAGGTAAAGAGAAAAAAGATCGAATCCTTAGTAAAGAAGAAAAGAGAATTGTTGCTTACCACGAAGTTGGTCATGCCTTAGTGACTGCTTTGGAAAAGGATGCAGAGCCGGTTCAGAAGATTACAATCGTACCAAGAACCATGGGATCTCTTGGTTATGTAATGCAGGTTCCGGAAGAAGAGAAATATTTAATGAGCCAGGAAGAGATTCTTACTCGCATCGTGACTCTCTATGGCGGACGTGCGGCTGAGAAGCTGGTATTCAATTCGATTACTACAGGCGCTTCCAACGATATTGAAAAGGCGACCTCCCTTGCAAGGGCTATGGTTACCCAGTATGGTATGTCTGAAAAGTTTGGTTTAATGGGACTGGAATCCGTTGAAAACAGATATCTTGACGGCAGAGCTGTTCTTAATTGTGGAGATCAAACAGCAGCAGAGATTGATACAGAAGTAATGCAAATCCTAAAAAGCTGTTATGCAAAGGCGGAGGAGCTTCTTGCAGGGAATCGTGAGGTTCTTGACAAAGTTGCAGATTATTTAATCTCAAAAGAAACAATCACAGGTGAAGAATTTATGAAAATTTATCGTGAGATTAAAGGCATAACAGAAGAACCAAAGGCTGAACTTGAAATGAAAGAAGAAATTTCTTCAAATCAATCAGAAGCAGTTGAGAAAGGTCAGCTATAATCGGAATAAAACTTTAAACTTAATATCTCATTGAACGTAAAGAGGAGTGAGCGATTTATGTTTAACATAGAAGAGGAATTAAAGAAGCTGCCAGCTACACCGGGAGTGTATATCATGCGTGACAGTAAGGATACTATCATATATGTCGGCAAAGCAATTGTATTAAAAAACCGCGTAAGACAGTATTTTCAAAACAGCCGCAACCATACAGAGAAAATTAAGCAAATGGTAGAGCATATTGACCATTTTGAGTACATCATTACGGATTCTGAATTAGAGGCTCTAGTTCTGGAATGTAACCTCATTAAAGAACATATGCCAAAATATAATACGATGTTAAAGGATGACAAAACTTATCCCTACATACGTATTACCATGTATGAAGCCTTTCCTAAGGTGGCAATTACCAGAGAGCAGAAGAAGGATAAGTCCAAATATTTTGGACCGTACACTAGTGTAAATGCAGTTAGGGATACTTTGGAGCTGCTTCGTAAAATATATAAAATAAGAACCTGTAATCGAGTTTTACCAAAGGATATTGGCAAAGAAAGACCCTGCCTCTATTATCAGATGGGACAGTGTGATGCTCCTTGTCAGGGTTATATCTCCAGCGAGGACTACCGGGCTAATATTGATGAAGTAATTGAATTCTTAAATGGTAACTATACAAGGGTTGCTAAGCTTTTGGAGGACAAGATGAGTAAGGCCTCTGAGAATCTGGAATTTGAACGTGCTGCAGAATATCGGGATCTGCTTGGAAGCGTAAAGCAAATAGCAAATCGCCAGAAGATTACCAATACGGACCAGGTTGACCGGGATATCATTGCCTTTGCTAAGGATAAGGATGAAGCCGTAGTACAGACCTTCTTTATCCGGAATGGAAAGCTGATTGGAAGGGATCATTTCCACTTAGGTGGTGTTCAGGATGTAGAAGATAGCGAGATTATGGCAAGCTTTCTAAAACAATTCTATGCAGGAACGCCCTATATACCAAAAGAAATCTTCCTGGGTGCTCCAACAACGGAGGAAGAACTATTAACACAGTGGTTGTCAACAAAACGCGGCCAAAGGGTATACTTGAAGGTTCCACAAAAAGGAGATAAAGAAAAACTGGTTGATATGGCAAGGAAGAATGCGGAGCTAGTGCTGCATCAAGACCTGGAAAAAATCAAGCGTGAAGAAGCCAGAACAACAGGAGCCTTACGTGAACTGGCAGAGTATCTGGATCTTCCATTGATTGAGAGAATAGAATCCTTTGATATCTCCAATACCTCTGGCTTTGAGTCCGTTGGTTCCATGGTAGTTTACGAAAAAGGTAAGCCTAAGAAAGCAGATTACCGTAAGTTTAAGATAAAAACCATCCAAGGTCCGGATGACTATGCTTCGATGTATGAGGTTCTGACAAGACGCTTTACTCACGGACAGAGGGAGCTGGAACAGCTGCGAGAAAAGAATTTAGATGAGTCCGTCGGCAGCTTTACAAGATATCCGGATTTGGTTCTGATGGATGGTGGAAAAGGACAGGTGGGTATTGCCCTTCGGGTTTTATCGGAGCTTAATATGGTAATCCCGGTATGCGGCATGGTAAAGGATGATAATCATAGAACACGTGGGCTTTTCTATAATAATCAGGAGCTCCCCATTGATAAGAGTGGCGAACTCTTCCGTTTAATCACCAGAATTCAAGATGAAACCCACCGTTTTGCCATTGAGTATCATCGCAGTCTACGCGGGAAGCAACAGGTTCATTCCATTTTAGATGACATCAGCGGTGTTGGCCCGACACGCAGACGAGCACTCATGAAGTATTTTATGTCTCTGGAGGCAATCCAGGCAGCAGACGTAGAAGAAATCATGAAGGTTCCCTCCATGAATCGGCAGGCTGCAGAGCAGGTCTATGACTTCTTTCATAAACCAATCTTAGAATAAGGATTTACAGCTTGTTGAAAAATGTGGTAGAATAGAACGGATTATTTAAAACAAGCTTAGATTACAATCTGGCAGTTTTATAAGGTGATTTTGCACATGATTTTATAAGCTTTATATTCAAAGCTTTATATAAGTAATGCTGGGAATTTTCCAGATTTTAATGTTAAAACCAAATTTAATTTGATACGTACAGGGAGTACGTAGAAGGAGGCTATATGTATACAGTGGAATTGGTTCGACTAATTGAAAAGATGAATTTGGAGAATTGTACTCCGGACATTGATATTAAGAGCATCAAGATTTCTCAGCCTGACGTGAATCGACCTGCATTACAGCTTGCTGGGTTCTTTGATCATTTTGATAATGAGCGTGTTCAAGTAATAGGACATGTAGAAGCGGCCTTTTTGGAGCGAATGAGTAGTGAAGAGAGAATTCAGATATTTTCAAAGCTAATGGATTTCCATGTTCCCTGTATCGTTTTTTGCCGTAATATGGAAGTAAGTGAGAATTTTATAAAGCAGGCTACAGAAAAGGGTGTTCCGATTCTGCGTACTTCAAAGACGACTTCCTCCTTCATGGCAGAAGTAATTCGTTGGTTAAATGTAGAGCTGGCTCCTCGCATCACAATCCATGGTGGACTTGTGGATGTTTACGGTGAAGGTATTTTAATAATGGGTGAAAGCGGTATCGGTAAGAGTGAAGCTGCACTGGAGTTAATTAAGCGTGGACATCGTCTTGTTGCCGATGATGCGGTAGAAATTAAAAAAGTAAGTGATGATACTCTGATTGGCTCAGCACCGGATATCACTAGACATTTCATCGAATTAAGAGGTATCGGAATTATAGATGTTAAAACTTTGTTCGGTGTCGAAAGTGTTAAGAATACACAGTCCATCGACTTGGTAATAAAATTAGAAGAATGGAATAAGGACAAGGCCTATGACCGATTAGGTTTAGAAGATGATTATATTGAATTCTTAGGCAATAAGGTGCCTTGCCACGCGATACCGATTCGTCCCGGCCGTAACCTTGCAATCATTTGCGAATCCGCAGCGGTTAACTATCGTCAGAAAAAGATGGGCTATAATGCAGCTCAAGAACTTTATAACCGAGTTACAAATAGCTTGAAAAAAAATGATAATTAGGTTATAACGATAGATGGTACTAATTCATAGCAAGTGAAATCAGTTTTATGTTTCACCTTATTTCTTAATGAGAACTAGGATAAAAAGGGATAGAAAGGTAATAGTATGGAAAAAGTATGTTTTGGCATTGATATTGGCGGAACTGCCGTTAAAGTTGGTTTGTTTGATACCACGGGGAATCTGATCAGCAAATGGGATTTTGAAACCATTCGCACAGGAAATGGAAAAGATATTTTAAAGGATGCAGCAAATTTTATCCTTTCAAAAATGGATGAAATGCAACTGACCAAAGACCAGGTTTTAGGTGTTGGAGTTGGGATACCTGGACCGGTTAAGGACAATGGAGAAGTACTTGAGCTTGCTAATCTTGGTTTAGGATATTTTAATATAGAAGAAGAGATGATTAATCTCACAGGACTTAGAGTAAGAGCCGGAAATGATGCAAATGTTGCAGCATTGGGCGAGTGCTGGGTTGGTGGCGGAAAAGGCTATCAGAACATGGTACTTGTAACTCTTGGAACCGGAGTGGGCGGAGGAATTGTTCTCCATGGCTCCTTACTGGCTGGCAGCAATGGTGCAGCAGGTGAGATTGGACATATCTATGTCAATGATAAAGAAACAAAAACCTGCGGCTGCGGTAAAATTGGCTGTCTTGAGCAATACGCTTCCGCAACCGGAATTGTCAGACTTGCAAAGCAGATTTTAACGGAGAGTACTGACTCCTCTACCATGCGTACTTATCCTGAATTAAGTGCAAAAACTGTATTCGACTGTGCGAAGGCAGGAGATAAGCTGGCGCTTGAGACAGTAGAAAAGGCATGTTATTATCTTGGAGTTGCGCTGGCGCATATTTCACAGGTTGTGGATCCGGATGTTTTCGTTATCGGCGGCGGTGTTTCGAAAGCCGGCGAAATTATTACAGAAACTACAAAGAAATACTACAATCAATATGTAATGGATGCATTGAAGAATAAAGAGTTTAAGTTAGCTACCCTTGGAAATGATGCAGGAATTTATGGGGCAGCAAAGCTGATCATTGCATAGAATAAATTATCTAATCCGGCTATATAATTGGAATAGATAATTCGATTATATAATTTAATGCTGGAATTCAGTGATATCATAATCGAGGGCGATTAATAAGCTATTGATTTGGTAGAGGCGGCAGTGATTAGGAGGCTGACATTGGAAGATTCATTTTTTAACAAATTAATTCAAATCTTACCAGAAGAACGGATTAAATTGAAGGAACCTATGACAAATCATACATCCCTGCATATTGGCGGAGAGGCAGATTATCTGGTGCTCCCCGTATCAACCGAGGAAGTACGTGCTATACTAAGCATGTGTAAACAGGAGGAAATGCCCTACTATATTATGGGAAATGGCAGTAATCTCCTGGTTTCCGATTTAGGATATCGTGGGTTGATTGTGAAACTTGGCGAGGACTTTTCAAATATTTTGTTTGGAGAGAATGGAATGGTCACAGCACAAGCAGGTGTTCTTTTATCGAAGCTGGCAAGTGTGATAGCAGAGCATAGTCTAACAGGCTTTGAATTTGCCTCGGGAATTCCTGGAACCTTGGGAGGAGCAGTAACAATGAATGCAGGTGCTTATGACGGAGAGATGAAGCACTGCCTCGTTGGAGCCAAAGTTCTTGATGAGGAAGGAAATATACTTGTACTTAATGCAGAGGAATTAAAACTAGGATATCGGCATAGTATCTTACAGGAGAGGGATTATATCCTACTAGAGGCAGATATGAAGTTTTCTGCTGGTGAGGAGACTGAAATTCGACAGAAGATGAAGGAGTTGAATGCCAGGAGACGTGAAAAACAGCCCTTGGAGCAATACAGTGCCGGTAGTACATTTAAAAGGCCTCAGGGATATTTTGCAGGTAAGCTGATCAGTGATGCAGGACTTAGGGGCTATCAGGTTGGTGGAGCGGCGGTATCTGAAAAACATTGTGGCTTTTTAATTAACAAGGAAAACGCAACTGCAAAGGAATTCTTAACTCTTGTTGCAGATGTAGTAAGAATTGTAGAAGAGAAATACGGCGTGAGATTAGAGCCTGAAGTTAAATTTTTAGGTAAGTTTTAAGTAAGAATAGGGTCATTGCTGTTACCTGCAGCGGAAATGGAGACAGGTATGCGATTTGTCATTGTCACTGGCATGTCGGGAGCTGGAAAAAGCTCCGTGCTGAAGATGTTGGAGGATACGGGATATTTTTGCGTGGACAATCTTCCGATCCAACTATTAAAGAAATTTATACGACTCATTGAACAAGGCAACCAGTCGAATGTTGCCTTGGGTATTGACATTCGAAGCGGACAAGCCTTAAGAGAAATGGAAAGTGTACTGCAGGATATTCATCGTTCCGGATTTGCTTATGAAATCTTATTTTTGGACTGCTCCCCCGAGGTGTTGGTGAAGCGGTATAAAGAAACCAGAAGAATTCATCCTTTATCAGAGGTAGGGAGAGTTGAAAAAGGAATTGCTTTGGAGCAGGAACGCCTGGGATTTCTGCGGAAAAAAGCAGATGTTATTATTGATACAAGCCATCTGTTAATTCGTGAACTTAAAGCACAGATTACAAAGATTTATGTTGATAATGAGGAGTTTAATAATTTTTTCATTACAATTCTATCTTTTGGCTTTAAGTATGGTGTTCCGGTAGATTCGGATCTGGTATTTGATGTTCGGTTTTTGCCAAATCCTTATTATTTGCCAGAATTAAAGCATTTAACAGGGAATGATGTGACGGTGCAGGATTATGTTATGCAAGGGAAAACAGCAACAGATTTTTTGGATAAACTTGAGGATATGATTTTATTTTTAATACCAAACTATATTGAAGAGGGTAAAAACCAATTGGTTATTAGTATTGGATGTACTGGCGGAAAACATCGCTCGGTAACCTTGGTAAATGAATTATATGAGCGTTTGGGGCAAACGGAATATGGAATAAAGGTTGAGCATCGTGATATATTAAAGGACTCCTAAGGATCGAAACAAATTAAAAAAATTGCTCGCAAGCAAAGGAGGCCGATATGTCATTTTCAAAAGATGTGAAGGAAGAGCTTTCTCAGCAGATGAGTAACGCAAGGCACTGCAGACTTGCTGAGATTACAGCCATTCTTTCTTGTGAAGGTCGGATTATTTGTACGGAGTCATCTTATTATTTAAAATTGCAGACGGAAAAGCTGGTTGTTGCAAGAAAGTACTTTACATTAATCCGAAAAACATTTAATATAAATATTGATATTTCTGTCAAAACTAATAGTACTGCGAAGGATAATCGTATCTATACGCTTATCATACGGGATATAAAAGCAGTAAATCTTATTTTACAGGCAACAAAACTTACCATGGTGACAGATGTTACCTTGGAATCTTTGTTTCAGGAGGGACAGCTAAGTGCTGAAATGAAACAAGCAATTTCTAAAAAAGGCACTTTCGTCGAATTAGGGATTGCAGATTCTGTAATAACTCAAAACGCATGCTGTAAAAGAGCATTTATAAGAGGAGCATTTTTATCATCGGGCTCAATGAGCGATCCCAAGAAGGCCTATCATTTTGAAATTGTACTTTCAAATTTACCAAAGGCTGAATGGATTCAGGAAATAATTCAAACCTTTTCAGTAGATGCCAAAATAGTAAAGCGTAAGAAAAACTATATTGTATATATCAAAGAAGGCTCTCAGATTGTTGATCTTTTAAATATTATGGAAGCTCATGTTGCACTTATGGATTTAGAGAATGTGAGAATACTAAAAGAAATGCGCAATTCTATTAATCGTCAAGTGAATTGTGAGGCGGCAAATATCAATAAAACAGTAACTGCTGCATCGAAACAAATCGATGATATCATATTTATTCGAGATAACGTAGGGCTGGGCGATTTGGCAGATGGCTTAGAAGACATTGCAAGACTTCGGGTGGAATATCCTGAGGCATCTTTAAAGGAGTTAGGAGCGATGTTACTGCCACCCATCGGTAAGTCAGGCGTGAATCATAGATTACGAAAGCTAAGTATGATAGCAGATCAATTGCGGGAGCATAAGGAGGAAAAGAGTTATGATAACGAAGGAAATAGTAATTAATATCCCTAACGGTTTAGAAGCAAGACCGGTTGCGTTATTGGTTCAGGTAGCAAGCCAATATGAATGTAGTATCCATGTGGCAACAACCGACAAGCGTGTTAATGCAAAGAGTATTATGGGTATGATGAGTATGGGTATATCTTCTGGGGAGAAGGTAACTGTAACAGCAGATGGTCCGGACGAAGAAGCAGCAATTGAAAATATCGAAAAATATTTAAGCAGCAAATAATATAATGATTAAATTGTCAAAGGTGCGAGATTTAGGTTGTGAGGTGAAGATGGGTGCATCTATATCCACCTGGGCTTGCCGCAGAAGCTTGCTTCTGTAAACATACCCATGATTGCCAAGTGCAGGCAATCACGGGAGGCCCGGTCTTCGCCCATATGGATATATATGCACCCATCTTCACTGCGTTAGTGTAAAGAGGGCTTTTGATGCTTTAATTATTTAATAAAATAATACATTATCAGGGCATATTGTAGCTTGACGAAAAGTCGGGTTATGATGTGCCTTTTTGATAACCTTTTCCTAGGGTACATTGCTGACGTAGATATAATTAACCAGAACGGTAATTCTATTCGACATTATATTTACTTCCTAGGAATACTTGATTGACAAGCAAATAAGCGTAGCATAAAATATAAGTTATCAGAAGTTGCTTTTAACTTCTGATAAAAGGCGCTGAACTTTGCGCCGAATATAACGATTTAACGAATCATGGTTTGAATTTGATGATATAAATGAAACACTAAATTAGTATCTGTAGTATAAGGTTTCATATAGTTTAGTTACAATCTTAGATAAGATTTTAGAATGGAGTAGTTATGAATTTTACGCATTTACATGTTCATACAGAGTATAGCCTTCTTGATGGCTCAGGTAAGATAAAGGAAATGGTTCGCCAAGCGAAAGAACTTGGCATGGACAGCCTTGCAATCACTGACCATGGTGTAATGTATGGTGTAATAGATTTTTATAAAACCTGTCTTGCAGAAGGAATCAAGCCAATTATTGGCTGTGAAGTATATGTGGCACCGGGTTCCAGGTTTGACCGAGAGCTGGGGAACTCAGATGAACGCTATCATCACCTCATTCTACTGGCAGAGAATAATACGGGCTACCAGAACCTGATGAAGATCGTATCAAGAGGATTTTTAGAAGGCTTCTATTATCGCCCTCGTATTGATTATGAGGTACTTGAGAAGTATCATGAGGGTATTATTGCACTTAGTGCCTGCCTGGCGGGTGAGGTATCTAACAATTTATTGAAGGGCTTTTATGCAGAGGCTAAGGATGCAGCCTTAAGGCTTCAGAAGATTTTTGGTGAGAATAACTTTTTCCTGGAGTTACAGGATCATGGAATGCAGGAGCAAAAGAGCGTAAATCAAGGCTTGATGCGACTCTCGGAGGAGACCGGAATTAAACTGGTAGCCACAAATGATATCCATTACACCTATGCCGAGGACGTAGATCCCCATGACATATTACTCTGTATTCAGACCCAGAAAAAGGTCACAGATGAGAATCGTATGCGCTATGAGGGCGGGCAGTTTTATATGAAATCCCCCCAGGAGATGTCTGAAATCTTTCCTTATGCCAAGGAAGCTCTGGAGAATACATATGATATTGCTCAGCGTTGTGAGGTAACAATTACCTTTGGAGAATATAAATTACCGGTATATCCGGTTCCTGAGGACTATACCGCTTATGAATATCTTGAGATGCTTTGTAAAGAGGGTCTGAAGAGAAGGTATCAACCGGTGCCGGAAGAGCTATGGGATCGTCTTGATTATGAGTTGGATATTATTAAGAATATGGGCTTTGTGGATTATTTCCTCATTGTTTGGGATTTTATTAAATATGCAAAGGACAATGAGATTATGGTGGGACCTGGGCGAGGTAGTGCTGCCGGTTCAATCGTAGCCTATTCCCTGGAGATAACGGACATTGACCCAATTAAATACAATCTTTTGTTTGAGCGATTCCTTAATCCGGAACGTGTATCCATGCCTGATATTGATATTGATTTCTGCTTCGAACGAAGACAGGAAGTCATCGATTATGTAACAGGAAAATATGGTAAGGATAAAGTGGTGCAAATCGTTACCTTTGGAACCATGGCTGCAAAAGCTGTTATCCGAGATGTGGGCAGGGCGTTGGATTTGCCTTACGCACAGGTGGATACCGTTGCAAAGATGATTCCTACGGAATTAGGTATTACTATCGAGAAAGCCCTGAATGCCAACAAGGATCTTAGGCAGTTATACGAAAGTAATGAGGATGTAAAGCATCTAATTGATATGTCTATGAGACTGGAAGGACTGCCTAGACACACCTCTATGCATGCCGCAGGAGTTGTAATTGGTAAGGAAAGCATTGATGAGTATGTTCCTTTATCAAAATCCTCCGATGAATCTATCACCACCCAGTTTACCATGACTACATTAGAGGAATTAGGCTTATTAAAAATGGACTTCCTGGGATTGCGAACCCTGACTGTAATACAGAATGCAGAGAAGTTGATTCATAAAAATGGGAACAAAGAGTTTAATATCGAAAAAATAGATTACTCCGATGATAAGGTATACGATTTACTTTCCTCAGGCAAGACAGAAGGTATCTTCCAGCTGGAAAGTGCCGGAATGAAAAGCTTTATGAAAGAATTAAAGCCTCGTTCACTTGAGGATGTCATCGCGGGTATTGCACTTTACCGTCCGGGTCCGATGGACTTTATTCCGAAATACGTGAAAGGTAAAAACGAAGCAGGTAGGATCCTCTACGAATGCCCCCAGCTTGAGCCAATTCTTTCGCCAACCTATGGCTGTATCGTATACCAGGAGCAGGTAATGCAGATTGTACGTGAGCTGGCAGGCTATAGCTACGGACGAAGTGATTTGGTTCGTCGAGCCATGTCCAAGAAAAAAGAATCCGTTATGATCAAAGAGCGGAAGAACTTTGTATACGGTAATGAAGAGGAAGGAGTACCGGGATGTATCAGCAATGGTATATCAGAAGCAGCAGCAAATCATATCTTTGATGAGATGGTAGACTTTGCGAAATATGCCTTCAACAAGTCCCACGCCGCTGCTTATGCAGTAGTATCCTATCAGACAGCCTTTCTAAAATGCTATTATCCAGTAGAGTTCATGGCAGCACTTATGACAAGTGTGATTGATAATCCGGGGAAGGTATCCGAATATATCTATACCTGCAGACAGATGAATATTGAGATTCTGCCGCCGGATATTAACGAAGGAGATGCGGTATTTACCGTATCAAACGGTTCAATTCGGTATGCACTGGCAGCCATCAAAGGGATTGGTAAGCCTGTTATTGGTGCAATCGTTGCTGAGAGGGAAGAGAATGGAAGCTTTATCAGTCTGAAAGATTTTGCAACAAGACTTTCCGGCAAAGAGGTAAATAAACGAACCATTGAAAGCTTTATTAAGGCCGGCGTATTTAGCGGACTTCACAGCAATCGAAGACAGCTGATGATGAGCTATGTTCAGATTCTGGATAGTATAGCAGCGGATAAGAAGAAAACTTTGACCGGGCAAATGACCCTCTTTGATTTTGCGGGAGAGGATGAGAAGCAGGAATATGAGGTTACTATGCCGGAAGTTGAGGAGTATAGTAAGGAACAGCTACTGGCCTTTGAAAAGGAAGTGCTTGGCATTTATGTAAGCGGACATCCCTTAGAAGAGTATGAAGCACGTCTCCAGAAGAATATAACAGCTTACTCAAATGATTTTGTAATAGACGAAGAAACAGAAAAACCCAAGGTAATAGATGGTAGCTTGGAAACAATCGGTGGAATGGTAACGTCAAAAACAGTGAAAACAACAAGAAATAATAGCATGATGGCTTTTATCACTTTGGAGGATTTATTCGGTGTGGTTGAGGTTATAATATTCCCAAAGGATTATGATAAATATAAAACTATGGTTGAACCCGATCAGAAAATATTTGTTCGAGGAAAAGTAACGGTAGAAGAAGAAAAGGCTGCAAAGCTAATTTGTCAGAACATCATACCTTTTGATAGTATTCCTCAGGAGCTATGGATTAAATACCCGAATTTAGAGACCTTCCAAAAGGATGAAGAAGCATTGTATAGCATACTCCAGGAATACGATGGAAACGATACCGTAATCGTTTATTGCGAAGCCGAGAAATGCATGAAAAAGCTTCCAAAAAGTAGAAGTATTAAGGTAAATAATGACTTAATTCAACGGCTTATTACAATTTATTCAGTGGAAAATATACGAATTGCAGAAAAGAGTATTGAAAAACTAGGGAAAATAGATTAGAATACTGTAGACTTTAGTTATTCATGACAAGTGAATCAGTTTAATGATTCACTTGTATAAGGCGGAATATAAGATTTGAGATATTTAATGAAAAATGAGTTATTTGTGAGATAATTCATATGTATTTTTAATTGCCCCGTAAAGGCACATGGAGGTAATATTAATGGGAAGTAAAGTTAAGACGATTGCCGTATTAACTAGCGGCGGAGATGCGCCAGGAATGAATGCTGCCATCAGAGCAGTTGTAAGAACGGCTTTGGGTGCAGGCTGTAAAGTAAAAGGTATTATGAGAGGTTTTCAAGGTCTTTTAGAAGAAGATATCATTGATATGGATGCGAAAAGCGTATCCGATATCATTCAAAGAGGTGGTACAATCCTTTATACCGCTCGTTGTCTTGATATGCTCAAGCCTGAGGTTCAGGATATTGCAGCAGATATCTGTAGAAAGCATGAAATCGATGGCTTAGTAGTTATTGGTGGAGATGGTTCCTTCAAAGGTGCTCAGGTTTTGGCTAGAAGAGGAATCAATGCAGTTGGTGTACCAGGAACCATTGACCTTGATATTGCATGTACAGATTATACCATAGGATTTGATACCGCAGTTAATACAGCAATGGAAACGATCGATAAGGTTAGAGACACTTCTACTTCTCATGAAAGATGCAGTGTTATCGAGGTTATGGGTAGACATGCTGGTTTTATTGCCTTGTGGTGCGGTATTGCAAACGGAGCAGAAGAAATCTTAATCTCTGAACGCTATGATTATGATGAACAGAGAATTATCAATAACATAATTGAAAAGCGTAAAAAAGGTAAAAAGCACTATATTATTGTAAATGCAGAAGGTGTTGGTGATTCCAACGGTATGGCAAAGAGAATTGAAGCAGCGACCGGTATGGAGACGAGAGCAACCATCATCGGACATGCACAAAGAGGTGGAAGCCCTACCGCAAGAGATCGTCTGTATGCTTCAATGATGGGTGCAAAGGCTGTAGATTTGTTGGTATCCGGAGCATCAAAACGTATCGTTGGTTACAAGAACGGTGAATATGTTGATTATGATATCGAGGAAGGCTTAGCTATGACAAAGGATATCGATCAATATATGTATGACTTGTCAATTAGACTTTCCAAGTAAATTAAAATAAAAAATAGAGATATGTAGCATAATTAAGCTGGTATACTTCGGTTGGAAAAACCGATAGGTACCAGCTTTTTGGATGCAATAATATAAGATAACAAAATTTACATGCTTAATTCAAAAGATTTTATGGAACGGTATTTATATTTCCTCCGTCTAATGTTTGAAACGAAAAAGAAAAAACATCGCATCCAATTTATCATTTACATCATCTGGATAGACATGTATACTGTTCATGTAATGCCAAATATATTGAAGTAATTTTCTTTATCGACATGTCAAGACAGAAAGAGATATGATACACACGAGAATAGACAGTTGAGAAGAAAAGATAAATCGTAGGGGGATAATAGGATGCCAAAGGATGTGCAGACGGACATCCGGGAAAATAAGCCTACTTATGATATTGAGACATTGATTCGGCAGTATGGTAACGACGTATTACGAACAGCGTACATGTATGTCAAAGATATTCATTCGGCGGAAGATATTTTCCAGGATGTATTTATTAAAGTAAACCAGAAGCTTTCTACCTTTGAAGGGAACTCCAGCATAAAAACTTGGATTATTAGGATAACGATTAATACCTGTAAGGATTATCTAAAAAGTGCCTGGAACAGAAGGGTAGTACCAATGATGGATTATCAAGAGGATGCCATCATTAGCGAGACGGACTATGATGAAGTAGAGAGTCAAGATACGAAGGAATTGATTAAGCAATCTGTTCTTTCTTTACCGGAGAAATACAAAGACGTAGTTCTCTGTGTATATTTTCAGGAAATGTCAATTGCAGAGACCGCAAATGCTCTACAAATTGCGGAGGGCACAGCCAAAAGCCGGTTGTCCAGAGCAAGAGAAAAATTAAAATCTATATTAGAAGGGAGGATTTCAGATGAGTGAGAATAAGAATTATAATGGAAATATTAGTTTTGATGAATGGAATATCAAGTCCCATCTGAACGATTCCCTTGATTTAAGCGGAATTAGTGTGTCGGAGGATTTAATTAATAGAACACTTCTGGCAATTAAGCAGTCAGAAATACAAGCAGTGTCGGAAGTGGAAGAAAGCCAGACAGAAAATGATGCAATTAGGCAGACAACCGGAACCAACTTGGGGCAAACGGGTTATACCAAGGATGAGCCAGCTTCCAATAAAAAAGTTATTCAATGGAATCGATATATCCGCGCATTTGCAGGTGTGGCAGCAGCGGTGGTGGTAGTAGCTGCAGGCTATGGTCTTGCAAGTAACGGTGCATTTTCAGGTAATAAGACGGCTACTGAAAGCAAAGATATGGCCTATGATACAACAGCGACAAAAGAAGCAGCAGATGAGAACACAGAAGCAGAGATTTCTAATGAGCTTACGATGTCTCAAACAGAGGAATCGACTAGCAATGCATTAGCACCAAGCGGGGATGCTGGTACGGTGGGGTCATCGGCAAATTCAAACTACGGTGAAGCAACAACTGACGGTATCCAAGATCCAAGTGTCTCAGAGAATGCGGGTATCATGGGAGGGGCAGCAGAAGGTACGACCGGCATAGAAAATCCGCAGTATTCTATTGTTGCAGATGTTCCTACAATTAAGAGTAAGACTGACTCCGAAGATGCAGGCGGTTCTGCAGGCAGTGGTTCTAATTCTACTGGCGCTGGTACTGATAGCTCGGCATTACAGTCAAGAGAGCCATCTATGAAGAAAAGCTCTGCAGGTCTTGAGGTTACATTATCCTTCCTGGATATTTTTCTTGCAGACCCAGCGAAGGCCAGCTCATTGACCATAACCGATGAGTTAAACAATATCACCGTGGTTCTTACTAAGAAGGAAGATATTCAGAGCTTCTACACGATGATGGAGCAGTATCAATTTACTTACGCAGATCAAGCCGGCAATAATTCAAATTATGTAATTGAGATAGCGACTCCAATTCCATCCATGACGAGATACACCATGTATGTCGGAGATAGTATAGTGATTGATTATGCCGATGATGTAACAACCAGTCACAGTGTATACACCACAGCAAGTCTTACTGAGTTATCTTCAGCATTACAAGAATTTTGTCAAAAGCATAGTAAATAATACGGTCGAAACATAAAGATAACAAAAAAAGGTTCATGCAATCCTGCTTCAAATTAGGATTACATGAACCTTTTATAATGACAAGCGAAGCAATTTCTGATCCATCTTGTAATAATTGCTATTCTTCCTCTTCGAGATCCTGATCTTCCTTTACCTCAGGTACTTCCTTTACTTCTGCTGATGTCTCCTCTTCATGGGCATCACTGTCAGAAGTTATATTAATGGGCACATATTCTCTGGAGTTTTCTTGATATAAGTCTTATAGAAATAATAGGCACCAGCGGCAGCAGAAGCAACAGCAAGTGTTCCAAATATAAACTTACCAAATTTTTTCATAGGCTAGATCTTCCTTTCCTTTTTTAATTATGATTATATACCATTCTCCAAATAGTGTCTATAAAATTTGTATTAAAAATAGTATGGATTCTCAAGGGTTTACAAAATTCGTGATATTCATAAAATTTCATTAATATTATACCGTAATATGCACGCAATATACACTTTATCAAATCAATTGTTTAAATAGATCTTCAACCATCTCATTGATGTATGCCCTGCCATTCAAACGCCCTATTTTGCAATCTAAGATCATAACGTTGCATATCTAAAGTGCATTGTTTAGTACAAGATTGCTCTTAATGCGTGCATGATATTGCGAGGGGGATGTTCCAATCCCGTTATTTCGATAGTTGAGGTAATTAATTCAGAGTCTACCATATCAATAATATGCTTCATAACTGTTTATGTTTCATTGTCTGCATGTACATTTTAGTAAGAAAATAAAACAATGATTTTTACTTTCATTATATTTCTGTTCACGTTCTTTTGTGTTCAAAATGGTAATATTCTATTTCATGTAACATGCGTTTATTTATAAGTCAATGTTAGTTTGGTTTTCAATTTCTGTAAATTTTATCTGGCTTTTTTTTTCGAAGGATTCAACAAAAAAATTACTTTTAACCCTATTTTCATTGCTAATTAATTTACTTACACCAAAATCAATAAATGAAAAGCAACTATTAAGAAGCTCGTTATAAGATTTTTCTTTTATTTCAAATGCTTCGCTATTGTTCTCAAATAAAACTGTTGTATCTCCATCCAGATCGGTTGCGAAATTTTCTTCAACTTCATATCCAAAGGATTTAATAATCTGATTGAATAGATTATGAAAGGAAACTTTAGCATCAAATACGTCTAAATCATGCTTTATTTTATTTAATTCCTCATCCATTTCATCCCATCCCATAAGATAACCTGGAGTTGTTTGCAAAGTATCTGCAAGCGGTTCTAGTATTGTTAGTGGCAAGTTTTCTATTTCATCATTTTCATATCTGTATATAGTAGCTCTATTCTTTCCTAGTTTATCAGCCAGTGTATCGACAGAAATTTTTAATTCTTTTCGCCTCTTTTTAATCCTTTCACCAATAGTCATATTCAACCTCCGTGTATTGTATATCATTTTTTGCATATAATAACATAAAAGTCGCGAATGTGCAACATTTATTTGAGAGTATTAAATAATAAATTGCATAAACGCGAAAACATATTGACAAAAGCAGTAAGGAAAATTATTATAATATTAAGTCGCGCGAGATGCGAATTATGATAGGATGAGATAAGATAGTAAGACAAAATTTGGAAGCTAAATAAATTTGAGATAATTTGTTCTGTTGAAATGAATGCTGATTTTAACATTTAGCGGCTGGGTATATTATATCATAAAATATGGATCTGAAAATGAAGGAATTAGGATACACAAGTCTATTCTAGCTAACTACTGATAATAACAAAGAAAGTAAATAGTGTTTGTAAAATAATATGTCGTATAAATGAGAATTATATTGGAGATTAAATGCAACCAGTTCACAAAAGGAGGATAAGCTATGAAGTGGAAAAAGTATTTTCTGAATATTGTCTTAGTGCTAATGATCGTGTCAGCTGTTCTTACTGCAATGTTATATGATCGAAACAAACATTCTACAGTTACAGTATTTATTGTTATGGGAGCACTATATTTGATTATTGCCATAGCTGGGAGTTTAATACTAATAAAAAAGCGCTCACTTACTACCAAGCAGGAAAGAGAATAAACTAATAGAGTTAATAGCATGGTACTGGAGGTTTGTATAGCTGTTATAAAGGTAGGACAACCAATAAGTTTCAATGGGAATTGGGTTAATGTAATGTGATGATAAAGGAAATGACTGATAGAGGTTATGCGATGAGTACGACAATGAGTTAATGGATAGGAGAGGATAGATTGGCAGATAATGAAACCAAAAAAGAATATCTAAAAAGTTATAAAAAGAATTATGATAAATTAAAAGCTCTTGAAGAGCAGTTGAGTTCTATACGGGAAGTTAAACAGTCGGCGAAGACTCAAACTTTATATGGTATGCCCAAGGGAACTAAGCAGACTGATATATCAGATTACATGGTTAGGCTGGATGATCTAATCAGTAAGATAAATAACCATAAAAACGTGTGTATGCAACTTCTTGTTGACATTGAGGAAAGTATAATAAAAATGGAGCACGGGATTGAGTGTCAGATCTTACATAAGAAATACATTGAGTTTAAAGATTGGGAGCAGATATGTACAGAGATAGGATATTGCTGGAAGCAAACTCATCGATATCATAATAAAGCAATTGACAATTTTTTAATGACATAGAATGACACACGGATATATGTTATTATGGCATTGTAAAAGGATAGTTGTAATAAATGAGTATAATCTTTTTCATATCTCCAACAGTGCGGGGGTGTTAAAGTCCAGTGGCTGATAAGAGGAGAGGCATCGTACACGGTGATCGTGTACGGTGCCTTTTATCGTTATAACATTCCTTTTATGAAATAACTACTGAGATACAGTGGTTGTAATTTGAAATTAATATCCATGCAAAAGGGTATCAACAACATGAAAGGTGGTGATTTGGTTGAGTTTAGAAATAAAAAATGGACATAGAATCCGGGAGCCCTCTGATAAAAATACTAATTACCGTTCACAAATAAAAAAGATTTATGTGAATGGATTTTATGAGGGAAACGAGAATGTAGTAGAATCAAGAGGGATTGAGAAAGACCGAAGAGTAATAAAAAGGATTTCCGGAGAAATTGGAGGGACACATTGGTTAAACAAAAGGGGATATTAGCTGCAGTTAATCAAGTATTAACTGAAGCTTATGAAAATTATACAATCTATATTCAAGGATGCCCTATAGATTTTGACCGTCCATCTTTTAAAATCGAACTTGTGCAGATTAGCCAAGCCGAAGTGAGTAGGTCGATAATCAAAAAAACGATCAATTACACAATTACATGCTTTGCAACTACGGAGGATTATTTTCAATCGAACCCGGAAGAATTAATCGATCTGTTGGACACAATACTGCAGAAGTTTCAGGTTGGGCATATAACTGTAGAAGATAGAGCATTAAAAATTTTGAGTAGTACTGGAAAGTTTGATTCTGACAGGGCTTATATAGATTTACAATTTGAATATTATGAGGAAAGAGTCGATGAAGAGGAGCAAATGCCCCTTGTTGCATCGATTTCTACAAGAATAAAGGAGGAATAGATTTGAAACTACCGAATATTAACATAGCATTTTCCACGCAGGCTGCCAGCGCTATTGCAAGATCAGAAAAAGGTATTGTTGCTTTGATAGTGAAGGATGCCAAGGCAAACGGTGGGCATATACTCACCAGCACAACACAGATACCAAGTGATCTTGGAGCTGAAAACCAAGCTTACATTGAAAGGGCATTTATAGGTTATGTAAATCCGCCCAAAAAGGTTATTGTTTATGTACTGAAAGACGATGCAGCAAACCTGACTGAGGCGCTGAATTATTTTGCTACCCAAGCTTTTGATTATCTTGCGGGACCTCGTGACATTACCGCGGCCGAGTGCACAGCTGTTGTAGCATGGATAAAGGAACAACGAGCATTAGGCTTTATACCCAAGGCAGTATTGCCAAATACCGCAGCAGACAGCGAGGCAATTATTAATTTTACAAGTAGTGGTATCACAAATGGCACTAATACCTACACCGCTGCGGAGTACTGCTCTAGAATCGCAGGATTAATCGCAGGTACTCCAATGACCATATCATGCACCTATGCTGCTCTTCCTGAGGTAACTAACGTAGATAGGCTGCCTAAGAGTGAGATGGATGATGCAATTGACGATGGAAAATTCATCATTTTCTTTGATGGAGAAAAGGTGAAAGTTGGTCGTGGCATCAGTTCACTCCAGACAATTACTGCTGATAAGGGCGAAGCCTTTAAGAAGATCAAAATTGTTGAGGCAATTGATATGATTCGAAAGGACATTAAAGAAACTGCAGAGGATAATTACATCGGCAAATACTCAAACAGCTATGATAATAAATGCTTGTTGATATCTGCTATTAGCGGTTATTTTAACGGCTTAGAGGATGATGGTATCCTTGAAAGAGGAACCTCTGTAGTGGGGATTGATATTGAAGCACAGGAAACATATTTACAAAGCATCGGAAAGGATACTACAGCTTTGACTGAGCAGGAAATTAAAACTGCAGCTACAGCAGATAAGGTATTCCTTCAGAGCACAATTAATATTCTTGATGCAGTTGAGGATATTAGCCTCAATATTACAATTTAAGGAGGACGATTATGACAGGTAAAAGAATAATGAATGGAACATGGGGAGAAGTTTGGATGGACAATGAAAAGGTTGGAGAATGCACTGGGTGCCAGGCCAAAATGTCCATGACGAAAGAGGATGTTAATATCTGTGGGAGGATGGCTGTTGATAAAAAGGTAACAGGCATCTCTTATACAGGCTCACTTACACTTAATAAGGTAAATAGTAGAATGGTACTTACCATTGGAACTAAAATAAAGGAAGGTATCGATCCAAGATTTAAAATTATATCAAAATTAGATGATCCAGATGCATATGGCGCCGAGAGAATGGTGCTAAAAAATGTATCCTTTGATGATATTACATTAGCGGACTGGAAAGCTGCTACAATGGGAAGTGTAGAAGCTCCGTTTACGTTTACGGACTATTACGCCTTAGAAACAGTGGGGGCTTAATATGAATACACTTGATATATTATTGAAAGCAGATATTCCAAATATGCCGGAACAAGAAGTAAAATTGAAAAGGCTCTCTTCAATTTGCGGCGCTCCTGTTATTTTTAAATTAAAGGCACTGCCTTATAGTAGAGCGGCAGAGCTGAGCAAGAATCAGAGCGAAGAATTAAATGTACATATTGTACTGGCTGGTACGGTTGAACCAAATCTCAAGGATGCAGAATTATTGTCAAAATATAATGCAGTCACACCGGCGGAGCTTGTAAAGAATATGCTTTTGCCAGGGGAGATTGAGGATATATCCAGAACAATTGAGAAGTTAAGTGGATATCGGACAATCACCATTGAAGAACTTAAAAAAAAATAAATACAGAAGATGATATGACATTGATGTATTATCTTTTGGTAGAACATCATATTTTGCCCGGACACTATTATAATCTCTCGGAAGGGGAAAAAATGGTGATACGGGCAATTTTCATTGAAGATATGAACAGACGTAGAAATGTGTAAGGGAGGGGGGTTGGTATGGCACAAGAGACTAGCATAGCTAGTACAAAAGATAAGTTTTCTAAATCAATTGATACAATGCGAAAAGATGTTAAGGCATTAGATCAAGATCTGGATAGATTGCAGACAAAGTTAAAAGAGCTAAGTAAAACTAGGGTCACTCTAAAAATTGATACTGATAAAGCTAGTGATGAAATTAAGAAAGTAGAAAGAGGGCTTACTAAGGCGAATGAGGCATCAAATAAACTGAGCCGTAATTTGGCAAATACAAATTACGATAAAGACCTCAGTAAAATATCGAAAGCTTCTGGAAATTATCAAAAGGTAGCAAAGGAATTAGACAGCACTTTAGGCCTTTTAAGTAAAGCTGGGAAACAGACTGGTAGTGCTGAAAAAGAAGATGGATCCAATGTGTTAGGTGATATAGCAGCTTCTGCAGCTATTGATTTGATTGACAGCATGAGTAATGCTGCAACGACATGGATAGGCAGTGCTTATGGGGAAGAAGCTGGTATATTAACGGGTAGTGTACTTTCCTCTGCACTCGCGGGAGCTGCTATGGGGACTATTATCCCAGGTGTAGGAAACGCTGTAGGAGCAGCGGTAGGCGCTATTGGCGGAGCTGTTGTTGGATATATCCAGGGACAAAATGCTATATTTGAAAATAAGGATGATGCATTCAAAAGTTATTATCAAGATTCCTATAATAAAGCATTGGAAGCACAGAGCCAGTCTCTTACAAATGGATCAGGCATAGCATCAGCCAGAGAGGTAAATAAAATACAGTTTTCGACTCTCTTGGGTGGAGATGGAGAGGTAGATAAGTTCCTTGGAGCATTAGAAGATTTTGCTTCTGTCACCCCATACTCGTTTGAAGATTTAGCTAGTATTAGTAGAAACATGCTTGCTGATGGATTCAAACAAGAAGAATTACTGCCTTTACTTGAAAAAGTAGGAGATGCAGGTTCTGCTCTTGGTATGAGTAAGGAAGATATGGCCTCGGTAGCAACGACTTTAGGACGTATGCAAACTACTGGGGAAACCACAATGGAAGATTTGAATTTATTAGATAAGCACTTTGATGTATGGTCTTATCTTTCAAAGGAATATCCAGACAAGAGTAAAGAGGATGTTAAAAAGATGGTCAGTGAAGGGGAGATGCCAGGGGGAGAGGCAGCTAAGGCTATCACAGATCATATGGATTCTGATTATGCAGGTAATATGGAAAAGCAATCCCAAACTTATGCAGGGCTTGTAAGTACGCTGGAGGAGAGCAAGGCATCACTTGATAACGCCATGGGGGAAGGTTTTAACTCCACCAGAAAGGTCGGAATACAAGAACAAATCGATTGGTTGAGTGGTGAGACCGGACAAGAAATGCAAGATGCCTATAATAAAATAGGCCAGTGGAAAGCATCACTTGAAAATCAATCTGAACAGTACGAGAGAGATGCAATAAACTCTGTTATGTCCGGCACGATACAAGAAAGCTACCAAGATTCATCCCAGAAGGAAGCACTTGAAAGATTAGCAAAAGATTATAGTATTGCAGAGGCTGATTACTATGATGCAACAAAGAGCGGAAATGCAGAAGCTATGCAGGAAGCAAGTGCCGTAATGGGAAGGGCACTTGCTGAGGCACAGGTAATAGCAACGAATGAGTATAATGCAAGCGAAGGGGCACAAATTGAACTTGAATCTAATAGAACCCTTGCTGAGAATATTAAAAATGATGCGGCGGCGCAGGATGAATATTGGAAAGCTGGCTATACAATGGGCCAGCAGTTTACTTTAGGGCTTAAATCTGCTATGGATGTGACAGCGGATGAGATACCGGATTATGCCAAGGAATATATGAAAAACAGCAATATAGGTTTTGGAGGAGGATATGGAAAAGTAGTTTCAACAGGAGAGAATAAAGTACCATATAACTCAAATGAAACTCCAGCGTATGCAGCTAACTATTTTAAAAATCATGGGATTAGCTATGGTGGATCTGCTTATGGACGTGGAAAAGCTTATGGATTGAGTTATGTACCGTATAATAATTATTCTGCATTACTGCATGAGGGTGAAAGGGTACTCACTGCAAGCGAAAACCGTAACTATGGCAAATCCACACCAATCAGTATTACAGGCAATTCATTTGTAGTGCGGGAAGAAGCAGATATTCAAAAAGTAGCTTCCAAAATTGCAAATATGATAAATAGAGCATACATACTTGCACCACAATAAGGAGGATGAACTTTGAGAAATTTTATATTTAAAGTTAATAAGACAGAGACAGTTTTGCCGATTACACCTCCGAGCTTTGAAGTATCACATGGGATAAATGTTGAAACCATAAATATACATACGCTGGGTGAGGTTATATTGCCTGGATATGAGACGCTTTCAACTATTAAAATTGATTGTATGTTTCCAGCTAAAAAATACCCATTTAATCAACCAAAAATAAAATTGAATCCCTATTACTATATCAAAAAGATAGAGGACTGGTGCAACGACCACACTATATTGCAATTTATTGTATCAAATACTGCGGTAAATGTTAAGGCAATAGTATCAAGTATCTCATATGGGGAAAGGGATGGAACAGGCGATGTATATGCCACAATTGAGCTGAGAGAATATCGGGAATTATCTGTAGTTCAGAAAAATAAAACTGGGAACGGCACTAGGGTATCAGATAAGATAGCGGCTGAGACAAATATATACAAAGTAAAAAGTGGAGATACTCTATGGGCAATCTGCCGTAAATATTATGGGGATGCAACCTTGTATCCCAAGCTGGCATCTTATAATAACATTAAAAATGCCAACCTAATTAAAGTTGGCTTAAAACTACAACTACCCAGCAAAGTTTTACTTTAAGTTAAATAGGAGGTAGGCATATGTCACTTAGCATATCAGTAGCAAATGGTTCCAAAATTGTTGACATAACTAAGCTTGTACCAACAATCACCTGGTCAGGAGAGTATCAATCATGTGCCAGAACCCTAGAATTTGGAATAGTCTCTTCTTCTACGGATAAAAACGTTCCTGCTGTACCATGTGAATTGGGTAGCATTGTCACGTTCAAGCAAGATAATCGCACATTATTTGTAGGATATATTTTCGAGCGTCAGATGGATACAGGAAATAGTATTATAAATATCATTTGTTATGATAGGGGCATTTATCTAAAGCGAAATGAAGGAACATATGAATGCCCAGGAATGACACCAGAGACAATCGTAAAAGAGATATGTACTAATTTTGGTATTAGTATGGGATCAGTTGCAGCAACAGGTGTTAAAATTACGAGAAATTTTATAGGGGTAAGTCTCTATAAGATAATCCAAACGGCTTATACCCTTGCTGCAGAAGTAACAGGAAAGAATTATATGATTCGTTTTGCAGGAGCGGATTTGACGGTAATAGAAAAAGCTTTAGATGATAAGACCATCATTATAGAAGGTGGAAGCAATCTCATGTCTGCTTCAATTTCTGAGAGCATAAGTAATATGATTAATCAAGTGACGATTTATAATTCTAATGACAAGTTAATTGGCACACAGAGGGATACAGAAGCTATTAAGTTATATGGACTTATGCAAAGCTATATGAGCCAAGCCGATGGCGAAGATGTCACAAATAAAGCAAAAATGTTAATTAGCGAAAATGGCATCAGTCAGAAAATTTCGGTAAACAACCTTGGGAACCTTGCCAATATTACTGGTGGAACAGTTGTTGTAAGAGAGCCGTATACTGGAAAGTATGGACTGTTTTACATAGATGCAGATGTTCATACCTGGAAGTCGGGGCAGTATTATAATAAACTAACTCTAAACTTTAAGAATATCATGGATGAGCAGGAAGCTGGAGCGTTGCCGAACAAGGACGGAAGCAAGACGAAAGGCTAAATAGGAACATAAGTATTGATTTATAAAAAAGGGAGGTGCAGGGAATGGAGAATAACCCGTTTTTATCTATGGTACAGAATATACGGGATGATAATAGGTTACAGACGTCAGTCTCATACCGTTTAGGGACAGTTGCATCAGTAACGCCTTTTACTGTAGATGTAGCTGGAATAAGACAACAGGCAAATTCACTCTTAAAAAATCATTTGATAACCGATTTTGAAGTGGGAAGTCAGCTGCTCCTATTCCCCATAGAAAATGAACAAAGATATATAATACTATGCAGGGTGGTGAGCACATGAGTATTTTCCCAATAATTCAGCCCCTAAGCAGTGAGTCAGAAACTGAGTTAAAACTGTATAAAGAGGTAAAGTGGGATTTCGAAAGTGATATTCCCATCATAATAAACGGCTCCCTTGCAATAGTAACTGGCAAGGAGGCCGTTTTAGTTTGGGCTTGGAAAGCTCTTCATACATCCAGGTACAGACATGAAATTTACACATGGGATTATGGATGTGAGGTGGAATCTTTAATTGGACAACCTTTTACGGATGAACTCAAGCGAGCGGAAGCCGCGAGATACGTTAAGGAGTGTCTACTAATAAATCCGTATATCACAGGAGTCGAGGATATTACGGTGACATCCGCAGAGGATTTGCTGAGTATATCTTGTACTATTCAAACAATTTATGGGGAGGTGGATGTAAATGTATGAGAATTTAACAGTTGAAGAAGTCAAAAGCGATATATTAGGCAGGCTGGCCTCAGATATTGATGTAAGAGAGGGCAGCTATTTTAACGATATGATAAGTGCTGTAGCACATGAGATATGGAAAAACTACCAATCCCTTGATGCTATTGTACCAATTGCTTATGTAGATGAGACATCTGGGGATTACATTGATAAACGGTGCGCAGAATATGGAATTACGCGTAAATCAGGCGCGAAAGCAACTACAGTGCTCACAATTACTGGCGTAAATGGTACTATAATCCCAAAAGCAAAGGTGTTTTTAACAGCGGATGGACTTGAGTTTACTACAAATGAAACTGTAACGATTGCTGATGGAACTGCTATGGTTACGGCTTCATCTGCTGAAATAGGTGAGACCTATAATGTTGGAGCAGGAGTAATAACAAGACAATTTGTAAATCTTAGCGGGTTATCCACCATAACTAATGAAGTGGCAAAAGGAGGAGCAAATGCTGAAACAGATGATTCCTTGATAGCGAGGTTATATAACTATTTACAAAACCCTTCTACATCCGGCAATGCAAATCATTACAAGGAATGGGCGCTCGAAGTGGATGGAGTAGGCAGCGCGAAAGTTACACCTTTATGGGATGGTCCGGGCACGGTACGAGTATTAATTGTTGGAAGAGAAAGAGAACCGGTAGACTCTACTATAGTAACAAAATGTTCTGATTATATAGAGAGAAATCGGCCAATTGGTGCGGCTGTTACGGTTGAGAGTGCCTCTGGGTTAAGTATAAATATTGATGCCAGTGTAACGATTGACAGCAGTGTAACACTTGCAGCAGTCAATGATGCATTCGAATCGGCATTAAGAGCCTATTTAAAGACCATAGCCTTTGAAACATATACCGTAGTATATAACCGGATCGTATACATTCTGCTCGATATCACCGGAGTGATTGACTGTACAGCACTGTCGATCAATGGAGGAACGGAAAACATTATTATAGGGGGCGATCAGGTACCTGTGTTGGGGGCGGTGATGGTATCTTGATAATGTTACTAGATCTATTGCCAGATAATTATAAAAAAAGTGAGTATGTTGTTGACCTGCAAAAAGCATTTGGTGAGGTGGTTGGAAATCTTATAAATGATAGAGATGATTTTTTTAGCCAACTATTTATAGCTGATGCTACATGGGGGCTTACAGCTTGGGAAAAGGCTCTAGGAATTACTACAGATCAGTCAAAGTCATATGCTTTTCGCAGAGAACGCATACAGGCAAAATTAAGAGGATCTGGCACAACAACAATGGCAATGATTAAACAAGTCGCAGCTGCATATAGCTATGGAGATGTAGAAGTAATTGAGGATACTTCCAATTATAAGTTTACAGTTAAGTTTGTAGGAACTCTAGGAATACCGGAGAACATGTCTGACCTGACGTTAACCATAGAAGAAATAAAGCCGGCACATCTTAGGTGTGAATTTGAGTACACATATATTTCTTGGGATAAGTTTGAGAATTACAACAAGACTTGGAACGAGTGGGATGTACTTGAATTGAGCTGGGATGAATTTGAAATATATAAGGAGGGATAAAATGCCAAGCATAAATAAAACAGAAAATTACGGACTTAACCAATGGACTGGGAATGAGTATCCCAAAAGGATTGATTTTGTTCAGGATAATTTAATTGTTGATGGGATATTAAAGGAGCATGAGAATGCGATTGAAGCAAATAATATACAGCTCGAGCAATTAGAAACTGGACTGACGGAACTAAGTGCTACAGCAACAAATACACAGCAGGCTGTAGAGGAGCATTATGATTACTTTACTCAACAGATATCAACCATTACGGCAACAGGAATTCCTAAGCTTGTTACGATTCCTCTTGTTGTTACAGCAAACACAGATAACCAAAAGGTATTTCAGATTCCATATGATTATTATGACAAGGCTACAGATACGCTTTTGGTATTTCAAGATGGGCTTGCTCTCCCCTATACATTTTACAGCTCCACAAGTGCGGTAGAGAGTGGAGGCGTTGTTACAAAAGGGAACTTAACTCTTGTTAATGGAGTTGTCAGCGGAACCATTTTACCTCTATTCATCTTAAAAAATGTGCCTATAGGTCCGAATGGTTCTATTAATGGAGCTATATTAGCACAGAATACTATTCCATTAGATAGGTTGATTGGTCTAGCAGCAGCTTATATTGAAAAAGGAAATGATTATAGACCTAATCTTCTTATCAATGGAGACTTTCAAGTATGGCAGAGAGGTGCTAGTTTTACAGGTGCAGGAGGTCTTCTCCAGTATACCGCAGACAGGTGGCATGAATGGAGTGCTGGTGGATATACTGAGGTGAGTAAAGATGTTGATGGGGTGAAATGGGTAACTGGAGGAAACAACTCTCTGAAACAAATACTTGAGAAAACCGCACAGACACAGAATAGGGTTATGACGTTTTCAATAAAGGTGAAGGGCACTGCTGGCTCGGTGATATATTTAGCAATCGAGGATATCAATACCCCAACTAGCGGATTGAATACTGTTTCTGAGGTTGGTTTTACATGTACTGGTGGTGATGATGTATTTTCAATCAATGCGCCATCGCGCGTATACACCAATAGAATTGGCGTTCGCATTACATCATATAATTCTTCAACCTACCTTATAAAATATGCGAAATTAGAACTTAACGACCATGCAACACCATTTATTCCTAAAAGTTATGGAGAAGAGTTGGCACTGTGTCAGAGATACTATCGTAGATTAACAGGAAAATCAAGGTATTTATTCGGGGGCGGTAAGGCATATAGTAACAGCATGATACAGATATTGGTGCCTGTTAACGTGGCTATGAGACTATCTACGCCATCATTATCACATTCGTCATTATCGTTATTTTATCTGGAAACCGGATCGGCATTGATATCGCCTCCATCATCATTGGTGATTAATGGTGACACATCAAGTGATACTGGGGCATTACTACAATTTGACGTAACTGGTGCAACTGTAGGAGCATATTATTTCGCTGTGGCATTGAATGAGTCGGCATGGATAGCATTTGATGCAGAAATATAAGAAAGGAGGAATGACAAATGTTTATAAGAGAACAGGATTTACATACATCCATAAAGGATGAATTAAAAAACACATTATATCAACAGGATTATGCCTCCATCTTTAAAACTGGAGTAGGAAAAGATTCTGGTGGGGTTTATCAGGATTTATCAAGTAAGGTTAGAGGTCAGACACATGTTAAGGTGGAGGGCTTTAGTGCTAATAATGCTGTGAGCAATGGAGATTTTAATAATGGTACTGCTGGATGGCAAGGATTTAATTCAACAATTTCTGCAAGTAATAACACGCTTGCAAATACTGGTAATGGAACTACTGCCACACCCTACACAGCTAGTAATCTCTTTTATCTGGTTCCGGGGCATAAATACTATGTCTCTATTAATGCTAGGGTAACAAACGCTGTATGCAGCAGTATTAATATCCGCATACCATCGACTCCTGTACAGGATGTTAAAGCACAAGCAGCTCCAGCTCAAAATACATGGTATAAAATTTCTGAACAGTTTACGCCTGCTACAGGTGGTGCAGTTGGTATTTTAATTTGGCATAATTATGCAAGTGCAGCAATAGCGAGTGGTAAGGTTATGGAAGTAAGAGATGTTATATGCATCGACCTAACAGTTTTATTTGGAGCAGGGAATGAACCTACGAAAGCTCAATGTGATTTTATGTTTGATCATTATATTAATGGGCTACAGGGAGTTGGAAGTGATTCCATTGTTAGTAGAGGAAAGAATCTATTGCCATTATTGGACAACCAGATTGGTAATATTAATGGTACCGATGAAATATGGATAGATCCAACTAGCACTGCTAGACGTTCCACAAGGATTAAAGCGAGACCAAATACATCATATGTGTTCAGTATTTCAGGTAACTACAGAATGTCTTGGGCTGATGTAGATTTAAATAACAGACTCTTAGCTGGTAGTACCGCATGGCAGTCAGGGTCTGTAAATATTGTGACATCCCCCTCAACTGCATATCTTTTTATTTCCGTATCTAGGAATGATAATGCAGCCTTTACACAAGATGATTTCCCATTACTAGCACAATTTGAGGAAGGTTTAACTCCTACAACCTATGAAGCGTATAAATCAACTTCTTTATCTTTCATCCTCCCGGAAGGAATGAATCTTAATCGACTTCCTAATGGAGTAGCAGATACTATTGAGGAAATCAATGGAGTTATGACACTAACTAAGAGGACAGCAGAACTAACCCTAGTATCTGGTAATGTTGGTGCTGTAACAACAGGAATTTATTTGGATTATGCTTATATAACGGTAGCAGATTCCAATTTAGAAAGTAATATTCTTGGCACCTATATATTGCAAGGGTTTCCAGAAGTTTCACATACAGGTTTTGATACAGATATAAATATGTACAAAACATTTGCAGCTAATATATTAGGTGAGCAGCGGGTATACTTTACATTTACAAAAGGAACAACATTATCTCAAGCACAAGCACTTATTAATGGATTAAAATTAATTTATCAATTAGTTACTCCTCAGGTTTATGTTGAAGGGAAAAACAGTTTTAATGTTGAGGGAACATTAGAGGCGTATTCAAATGGGACTATCTATCAAGAGCTAGCTACATCAAAGAATTCATGCAATGCTAAGCTTTATCTGGACTATAATTTAAACGATAAAGCATTAGTGCTATATAATGGCAGAGCCATAAATCGACTTGGAAAAAGAGCTATATTAAAGGGTAATGACTATAGACCTAATATATTAACTAATGGGGATTTTCAGATATGGCAAAGAGGGCAAAGTTTTGATAAAACTGTTACGACTGGAAGATTTTACGCAGCTGATAGATGGTGTTGCTTTAGAAATAGCTACGCTGCTGGATTAACTGTAGTTAAGAATGGTAAGTGGATATCCATTATAAATCCATCTGATGGAAATATTGCTATGATGCAGCAATCATTAGAACAGGCAACTGTAAGAGCATTGAGAGGGAAAACCATTACAGTTTCTATTAAGGTAAAGAGCGATCAATCGGGTAGACGATTAAGAGTATATATACCATATTCGAAAACAGTGGAATTAGTGCCAGGTGCTGTTAATGATGGTGCGATAATAGGTGTTGAATCTGTGATAAGTAATAATGATTTTACAATAATTTCTGCAACTGGAGTTGTACCAGATGATGCCAATGGGCTTGCTGTCCATATTAATGCTTTTAGCGGAGCAGAGACATTGACCATAGAATATGTGAAACTAGAGGTAAATGATCATGCAACTTCTTTTATACCTAAAAATTATGGAGAGGAATTAGCTTTATGCCAGAGATATTGCATTCCTTTAGCTAGTAAGGTTTTAAATTTTTATGCTTATTCTACAAATAATATTTGGTTCGAAACAGATCTGCCGAGTAAAATGAGAGTAAATCCAACACTGATTGGAAATATAGAGACAACGAACTTTACAATTCAAAATTATAATACAAATAAAGTTAATGGTTTTTCTGTTTCTAGTGTAAATATGTTCGAAAATCAGCTTAGTTTAATTGTATTAAAAAACGCTCATGGATTAACTGAGAACTACTGTCTTCAATTTGTTCCTGGAGTTAACTCTTATCTTGACGCAGAAATATAAAGGGAGGTAAATAATGTCAAAGCATTATATTAGATTAAACGAAAATAATAGTATCATTAAAGGAGTTTCAACAGATTTCGAGAATCCACTAGAGACAGACATTTGTATTAATGAAGAAGGTGGGCGACACTTTGAATTAAATGGAAATATAAATCCTTCATTGACGGATATGAAGGGATGCCATTTATACAGATACACTGGCAGAGAAGTGGTCGAAACAACAGAAGAGGAAAGAACCATTGAACTCGCGCTTTCCCCAAAAGAGGTACAATCAGATCCGGTCGCAGAGTACATGATAGATCTAGATTATAGATTATCAAAATTAGAATTGGGGGTTTAAGAGTATGACATACACATATTGTAAAAAAATCATTGAGTCTAGTTGCTATGTTAAAGAAGATATGCTAGATAAGCTAGAGATATTTTTGCTTAATAAGCGTATCAATCAACAGCAATATAACGAACTTATTGGCATGATGGCATAAATCGAAATTGATAAAAACCAAACTATATAGGAGCCCTCAGGGCTCCTATATTTATATACTACTTAATTATTAAGTTAGTGTATTTAAAAAACTTAGCAAAAAGATATCCCGCCAGCAACTAACTAGAAAAATTTTTATGGTATTAACGCTTGTATCAATAACTAAGCTGCAGCAAAAATATATTTTTATTGTGTTTTTAATTGTTTTCAAATGAAAAGTTAGTCTGCAGGCTGAGCAAGTTTAATATAATCTGCAGTATAGTCCAAGTCATAAATACGATAATAATATAAGTTTTTTTGAAAAGTACCTTCCGGTACGTTTTCTTCTTCATCTCGCTTAACAACTTCCATTCATAAATATCTGCATTCACAAACAAGTTTCTTAAACACTCATTCACTATTGAATCCTTCTCTGTAAATACATTTTATACCATATTTATTAGCCAATTAAACAAACTAATAGAACTCCTGTGCATTCATGCAATGGTAAACATATTCACCGGCTAATTAGCCAATAGGAAATATGTAATACATCTTTCATCTTCAATAGGTATACTCATTAATTTTTTCTTAAGATTATTTAAAATGTCAGACAAATTTTTGACAAAAATTCCTGCTTATGGTACTATATATGCGAACGAAGACAAAAGTCGACTACCATTAGAAGCAACATCATAGCGACTATAAGGAAGAGATTAGGAGGATGAAAAATGAAGG
>JAQZBD010000021.1 GCA_029239235.1 Herbinix sp. | reverse complement strand
AAGCAGTAAAAATTATGGTTATCGTAATAACAATATGAAAAATTAAATAATGGTAAATAGGGAGTGCTTATTATATTTATAATAGGCACTTCTTAATACTTAATAAAACAATTCACTAGTAATAGGATATGGCTTCAAAATAAGCTTAAGGCAATGTGGTTACAGTAAAATCATAGGAAATATGTAATATCTATCTAGTGTCTAAAGAAAATTACTGTTATAATATGTAGTACATGATCGAAACAACGACTTCATGATATAAGTAGAATATCTACGAGGATACTAACGGGAATCCAGACGATAGTGATGACTGAAAATTATATCAAAAGAACAGGATGGTATGAGAAATGAATAAAAACATAAAGCATATTTGCAAAGATATTCAACAGGGAAAGCAATTAGAGGCAGCAATACCAGGGTTATTTAATCAGCTTTCAAATCAATACCACGCATATGCGAATGTTAGACTTGCTATGCATTATTTTTCCTTCTACGAGGCGTTCTGTGATGATGAAAACACCTGGAGTAAAGATGCTCTTGAAACAATGGAGCAGTTAAATGGAATTATGAAAGAAAATATCCTTCAAAAGCAAAGCGGAGAAGCAAGAGAAGAGGCAATTCGCAGAATTGATGAAATCCGTAAGGATAATACCAAGCATGTAGATGTGTTAACTGCTTATACAGATCTTTTTCAAATCTATGAATATGTCATTAACCGCGTAGAGTATCGGTTTAAAGGGACAATAAATGCAGTGGATGAAGAAGAGCTATCAAAAGAAATCCTCCGATATATCTTTGATTCTGAGGACAATCTTATCATTAATGATAAGATCAAAGAGATGATTGGACAATTGCCCGTTCGTGTAACGAAGCAGAAGTACTTTGAATTAATAAAGGGTAGTATAGATGCTTATTTAGGGGCAGATATTAATTCGCTGGAAGCATTTTTATATATTCTTCGCACCTCAGCGATGCTGCATTCTGAGGAAGACTTAAAAGAGCTGTATCCACAGCTTTGGGAAAAAAAGACCTCTTTGTCCGGGATAGCCTTCAAGGATATTACAGAGAAGGAGTTTCATAAGGCATTGACCTTATTGCAGGCAGCTACCTTGATGCTTGAGACGGAAACAACTGTCTATATTGGACTACAAGAGCTGACAAATGAAATCTATACACTTCTTCTATGTGCACCCTATGCAGGTATGGTTGAGGCTGACAGTGAATATGCTGAGCGAACTGCGGTTAATATTATTGAGGAAATTAATAAGGAGTTCGAGAACAAACTAAAAAATGACCCTTCTGAAGACTTACTGGAAATGCTGACTGAGTTAGAAGGTGTTCAGGAAGCTATGTATTATGAACAGGCAATGATGGAGGATGCATTGTTTGAAATAAAGGAACGACAGAGGTCTTTGACAGAAAGTCTGATGCTGGAACAGCCGTTGCAGGTATTATTACGTTCTCAGGATTTACTCTCCAATAGCTTATTTATTGATCTTGATAAATTGGTGGTTTCTGACGAGATAGCAGATGAAGATAAAATTTACGAAGAAAAAAAGGCTTTAATCCAAGAACTGTCTGCCTTATTTGATCAAAGTGATCGAATGGTTACCCGTGCTGTCATGGCAAATACAATCAATAAATTACCCGTATTCTTTAATGATCACAAGGAAGTTATGGATTATGTTCTCTATAGCCTGGAACGATGTACAGATGCATATGAAAAAGCAGCCTGTGTAGAGATAATAAATGATATAATGACAGAATAGGACTGTATTTTTTTTGGTAATATGTGGTATACTAATAAGAAACTGTATTATGTAAATGGGAATATCAACCCAAAAGTGAAAGAGGTATCGTTTTTCTATGATTGTATGGTCAACACGACTTTTTGTAGGGGATAAGATGGAAAAGAAAAAGGAAAAGGTTATGGCTTCTATTAATAATAGAGAAGCTGCTTTTGGAGTGTATTGCGTTGCCTTTGCCTCCAATCCCCATAATTTATTTGATATCCTCGAAGCCAATGAATTGCTGTTTCCCCATTATAAAAAAGTCAATGTCCATATTGTAGGACTTGCCAAAGGCAGAGAAGAAGCAATTGATCTTGTTCAGGCAATGATATTAGAAGTTTATCAAAACACAGGGAAATTTGATGTAAGAAATTATTTTACATAATATGTCTTACAAGAAAAATCATCGTACATAAGATATAGTTTGGTGGTTAAGAGGTTAAATCTTATTATAGCAACATGAAAACTGTTCCCTTATTTCAGAATACATGACGCAAATACAACGCGTTTATAGGAAGGTAAAAAACTCCTTCTGGTCACCTGTATTCTATGGACAAAATGATGATGATTGGTGGTTGATGTGGATATATGCTTGGAGTAATTCTGCTTATATTGAAGGTAATAGGGATATTATTGCTTGCTGTGCTTGGATTATTGTTGGTAATGATTCTTATCGTTCTTTTTACTCCCATCAGGTATAGGATAAAGTTTGAGCACGGTGAAGAATTACTTATCTTAGATAGCAAAGTAAGCTGGCTGTTTCATATAGTTCGAGCCAGGGTTTCGCATATGAACGGGGTATTTCACATCCTCGTAAAGGTGCTGTGGTTTACTATTTATGATAACCTGCAGCCACGCAAGCACAAACCAGAAAAGAGAAAAAAAGCAGTTCAACAAAAAAAAGGTAAAAAGTCCGTAAAAGTTAAGAAAGAATCGAAGAAGATTAACAAGTTAAAAACAGAACAAAATATTAAGAATCATAAATCTTCGGACATAACTAACGAAAAGCAGGACACAATAAATGAAAAGACAGTAAGTCGAGTTAGAAAAACAATACTAGTTGATAAAGTAGATAATGAGAAGGCGATCGTTGAAAAGCAGAAAATAGAACAAAATATAAAATCAGAAGAGGTTATAAAATCAGAAGAGGTTATAAAATCAGAAGAGAATACTAAATCAGTAGAGAATATAAAATCAGTAGAGAGTATAAAATCAGAAGAGATTATAAAATCAATAGAGAATGTGAAATCAGAAGAGAATATAACTGATATTGAAAAAAAGAATGGTGTAGAGAAAACTTCCATTTCAATAGTGCATATGGATAACGAAGAAAAAGCATCATTATTTAAGCGTATTTATATCAAAATAAAAGTTGTTAAGGATAAAGTTGTAGCTTCGATTCGAAATTTCATCGAAAGAATTAAAATAATCTTTGAATCAATACACAATATAAAAAGCAAGTTAGATTTAATCCTTGATTTTATTCGAAAAGAGGCGAATAAGGAAGGTTTTAAAATTACTTTCGCAAGTATAAAAAAAATAGTAAAGCATATACTTCCGAAGGAATTCAAATCTAAAATTAGATTTGGTACCGGTGATCCCTGTTCAACGGGACAAGCGTTGGGAGCCTTGGGAATGCTCTATAGCATTTATGGGGACAACATTCAAATTACACCGGATTTTGAGAACAAAGTGTTGGAAGGCAAGCACTATGCAAGGGGTAGAATAAGATTAATTACAATCATTATCATCGTAATTAAGCTTATATTAGATAAACGATTTAAACAGTTAACGAAGAATGTAGTAATCCTAAAGGAGGCGTTATAATGGCAGAGAATAGTTTTAATTCAACAGTCGAATCATTGTTTAAGGGTATGGATAACTTCATATCAACAAAAACAGTAGTCGGAGAAGCAGTTAAGGTAGATGAAAATACAATTATATTACCACTCGTTGAGGTTAGCTTTGGAGTGGGTGCAGGTGCCTTTTCAAATGATAGTAAGAATAATGCAGGTGGTGGTATGGGTGGAAAGATATCACCTAGCTCAGTGCTTGTAATCCAAAATGGCAGCTCTAAACTGGTCAATATAAAGGATCAGGATGCAGTGACAAAGATTCTGGATATGGTTCCGGATATCATCAACAAATTTACAAAGAAGTCCCATGCAAAGGATGAAATGGATGAAAAGCTAGAGGAAGCAATTAAGAAACAAACAGAAGAATGTTAACAAGATGTTAGCAATTTAAAATAATGCTTGCATTATATGTCATCTTCTGTTAAAATAAATCGTGTTTGTAGGGCCATTTGGGTCAATATTTTCCCTAAGGAGGTGCTTTTGATGGCAAAATGTTCAATATGTGATAAAGGTGCTCACTTTGGAATCGCTGTGAGTCATTCTCATAGAAGATCTAACAAGATGTGGAAATCTAACGTAAAGTCCGTTAAAGTTAGTGTTAACGGTGCAGCAAGAAAGATGTATGTTTGTACTTCCTGTCTTAGATCCGGTAAAGTAGAACGCGCGTAAGGGAAACGATGGGTGTCAGGGGATCTTGACACCCTCTTTTTTTGTTGAAAAATAGGAGTATATTTCATGAATTTCTCAAAGTGAGGCTATGGTTATTAAAAGTAAATGCTTTATAGCATGTCTTGCTGTTGAATTTGCAGATATATCTTATTGGTTAAGAAAATTTAAGGAATCAGTTACAAAATAGATTATATCCGAGTAATAAGCATAAAATGATAATACATATAGCTAAGATTGCATTTGTGATAAATAGCATTATAGTCATACCGATGGCAATCCAAAACAGGATAAACCCGAACATTCTCTTCATAATTATCACTTCCAATAATAATTGGTAATAATATATAGTATGCAAGGGTTTTCATGGTTATCCTAAAAAAGGAAAAATAATGCCTCTTACGGAAGTGGAGTTAAGAGATTCATAAAATCCTATCTATATGTTAAAAATATAGATAAAAGATTAGGTGCCATCATTAAAATGGTTATACTAAGATAAGTAAATTCCTACCTTTGCTTATCCATGAAATAATGGTATAATAAGTGAAAGACTTGTAGTTGCGTAAATTGATAGGAGGGTTAATATGAGAGGACATATGAATTCACAAATCGGTGAAATAGTTGTAGATAATGATGTGCTGGCAAAATATGCAGGAGCCTCTGCTGTAGAGTGCTTTGGCGTTGTTGGTATGGCGTCCGTTAATATGAAGGACGGTATTGCGAAGCTATTAAAAAGAGATAGCTTAAGTCATGGTGTCAGTGTCCAAATTGAAGATAATAAAATTACAATTGACTTGCATATTATCGTTTCCTATGGTGTGAGTATTTCTGCAGTTGCTGACAATTTAATCAGTAACGTGAAATATAATGTTGAAGAATTCTCAGGACTTGAGATTAAAAAAATTAATATTTTTGTTGAAGGTGTCAGAGTGATTGACTGATCCTGAGAGGACAACGTTTAAGGAGGAAAAACCAGTGGTTGTTAAAACGATAGATGCACAGACTCTTAAGAAGATGTTTCTTGCCGGGGCTGCCAGCATCGAAGCTAAAAAAGAAATCATTAATGAATTGAACGTATTTCCAGTTCCCGACGGTGATACTGGTACAAATATGACACTTACCATTATGTCCGCTGTTAAAGAAGTTAATGCCCTTTCGAATCCTACGATTGAGGAATTAGCAAAAGCTATTTCAGGAGGATCTTTGAGAGGTGCCAGAGGGAATTCTGGTGTTATCTTATCCCAGCTGTTCCGTGGTTTCTCCAAGGAAATTAAGGATTTTAAAGAAATAAATGTTACCATTATGGCAAATGCTTTACAGAAAGCAGTTGAGACCGCTTATCGGGCAGTTATGAAGCCAAAAGAAGGAACTATTTTAACAGTAGCCAGAGGCGGGGCTGAAAAAGCAGCTGAATTAGTTTCTGAAACTGAGGATATGGTTTACTTCTGTAAGGAAGTTATTGCTCATATGGAGGTTGTATTAAAGAATACTCCGGAACTATTGCCAGTGTTAAAAGAAGCAGGTGTAGTAGATTCAGGAGGACAGGGTTTACTTGAAATCGTAAAGGGTGCATATGATGCTCTCACTGGCAAGGAAGTATCCTTTGAGAATATTACAACCAGTGAAGTTAGTACCGGTGCCGGAAGAGAACGAATTTCTACGGATGATATTAAATTTGGCTATTGTACTGAATTTATTATTATGGTCGAAAAAGAATATAATGAACAAATAGAAGAAGGCTTTAAGGCATACCTTGAGTCCATTGGTGATTCGCTTGTCGTTGTATCTGATGATGATGTCGTGAAGGTTCATGTACATACGAATGACCCGGGACTTGCAATTCAGAAGGCGTTAACGTATGGTTCATTAACAAGAATGAAGATTGATAACATGCGTGAAGAGCATAATGAGAGATTAATTAAGGATGCAGAGAAGGTTGCTCAGGCACAGAAGGCGGAAGTTAAGAAGCCGGTCGAAGCTAAGCCCAGAAAAAAAGCCGGTTTCATAGCTGTATCTATGGGAGAAGGCTTGGATGAAATATTTACCGGACTTGGTGTGGATTATATAATCAAGGGCGGACAGACGATGAATCCAAGTACAGAAGATATGTTAACAGCAATTAGTGAAGTAAATGCTGATAATATCTTTATACTACCCAACAATGGAAATATCATTCTGGCAGCCGAACAAGCAAAACAGCTGACAGAAGATAAGAATATTCATGTCATTCCATCGAAAACAGTTCCACAGGGAATCACAGCAGTTATCAATTTTGTTTATGATAAAGCTCCGGAAGAGAATGTTGTTAGAATGACAGAGGAAATGATGAAGGTGAAATCAGGTCAGGTTACTTATGCAGTACGTGACACCAGCCTGGATGGAAAAGAAATAAAACAGGGTAATATCATGGGAATTGGCGATAAGACAATTCTTGCTGTTGGCGAAGAGGTTGCAGCTACCTCGCTAGAATTAATTCAGTGTTTAGCAAATGACGATTCCGAATTAATCAGCTTGTATTATGGCGAAGAGGTAAAGGAAGAGGAAGCGAACGCTCTGGCAGAAGTGATCATGGAGAAGTATCCTAACCTGGATGTTGAGATACATTATGGTGGTCAGCCAATTTACTACTATGTATTATCCGTAGAATAAAGATTAATTGTATATTATAAAACCGGTAGAAAATGGTTGAGCTTCTACCGGTTTTTATGTTAAAATTTGTATATCTTAATAAGACACAGATGTTTTAGCAATCGTAATCAAGGAGGATCAGGCAATGGAACAAGGTAGAATACCCAAACCGGGTGAAATATATAAGCATTTTAAGGACAAGCAATATCAGATCATAACGGTAGCAACCCATTCTGAGAGCAGAGAGCTGATGGTAGTTTATCAAGCACTCTATGGAGACTTTAAGACCTTTGTTCGACCTTTGGAAATGTTCATCAGTGAAGTGGATCATATCAAATATCCGGATATAAAACAGAAATATCGGTTTGAACGAAAAAGTTCTTTCGAAGACCTTTTATGCGGGAATGAGAATCAGGTGACAGCTGATAGTATAAGGTTGGTAGAAAATGTAGGTGAAGCTGGAAATCGTGAAGCTGGAAATCGTGAAGCTGGAAATCGTGAAGCAGAGAATCGTGAAGCTGAGACATGTGAAACTGAGCATAGTGAAGTTGAGAAATTTACTGAGGATCAGGGAGAGGCTCTGGAAATGACAGGGGAAGTGAATTCCATATTAATGGAATTCCTAGATGGAACATCCTATAATAAGAAGTTAGAGGTTCTGCTTTTGAACAAAAAACATCTGAATGACAGATTAATCAATGATATGGCAGTTTCTTTAGATGTTGCTGTGGACGAAGGTCCGCTGGAAACTCGGATACAGGGATTAGTGAATTGTTTATCGGCTTTGAGTCGATTTGAGCATCGTAGATTGCGTTAAAAGAAATTGCAGGTTAGAATACATAAAGGGGAGATGTATCATAGTAATACATCTCCCCCTTGAATTCTAGCTATACATAGTATCGAGCAATTGTTTACAGGGATATTGAAACATGTGAATCAGATATTACTACCAAGAGATATCAAAGCTGCCCTTATGCTTCTTCGCTTCGATCTGTAGGGTATAGGTACCTTCTTCTGATAAGGTTACAAGAAAGGAACTTGACTCTAGATCCTGTCCTTGATAGCTAGAGTTCCCTTTTTCATCCGTAATACTTAAATCCAGAGAACCACCTTCGGATTCAATTTCAACAGCAACATCAACCGGTTTATCCTTCTCAACTGTTATTTTTCTGGTCTTGACCCCGGAAAATAAATAATAGGACATTGTAATTTTTGTACTGGTACTATTTTCAACGGAACCAATTTCGAAACCGGAACTGCATCCGCTAAAGCTTAATAAAGTAATAAGAATTAGTAATATGGATAATAGTTTTCTTATCTTCATTGTGATTTACCCTCCCTTTTCAACCCCTTGATTAGTCTAAATTCAGCTTTCGCTTAAATAAGAAGTTGGTGCCCCAATAATACAATATATTTGTCACTACCAGACCTATGATCACCAGAGGGAATAAAATTTGAGGTAGTGCACTAACGTTTTCAATGGTTCTGCCTAGGATAAGGCTAAACACTCCGAGCGCAACAACGGATACAATTTGTATAATGACACTTATGACGATATAAGCACCAATAGAACCAAGAATCTTATGCCCATTTATTAATTGTCCGATTGCAATGGATACATAGACCATCAGGATGTTATTGATAATGCTGACGATTATTAGTACAAAAAGCTCAATATAAAATAGGTTTGCGTAAGAACCTAACTGAAGGGAAATCTGCTCAAATACGAGAGCAAAACCATCTTTAATTTCAGGAAAATAGCTGGTTCCTGAAAAAACAATGATTAGAGAGAGAAGAATTGCTATCGTAGATACAATCGTCCACAAAGTAGCTACTAGTAGTTTTGAATTAATAAGTTCACTGGGCTTTACAGGAAGAGTGAACATGAGATATCCCTCATCCGTCATTAGGTTTTTATAAAAACGATAAATAACAAATACAGTGGTAACCACTACCACAGCAATAATTGATATAACATACGCAAAGGTGATAAAGCCAGAAATTGTAGCAAATATACCTTCAAATACGTTAAGACCCAATACAATACGATCCATAATGGTCAATACGGCAAGGATTAAAAATAAAGGAAGTAATAGCCTGCTCGTTGCCTTAAATTCGTGTTTTAATAGTTTTCCTAACATTTGAATACCTCCCTGAATAATGTATCAATGGATTTGCCCTCTTTTGAACGGATATCGTCGACGCTTTCGTGCAGTGTGACGTGCCCGTTTTTTATAAATACTACTTCATCTAATATCTTTTCAATATCTGCAATCAAATGAGTGGAGATAAGTACAGTGGCATTTTCATTGTAATTAGAGATAATCGTATTTAGGATATAATCTCTGGCAGCAGGGTCAACTCCACCGATTGGCTCATCCAAACAGTATAGATCAGCCTGACGGCTCATTACCAGAATTAACTGAACTTTTTCTTTTGTACCTTTTGACAATGATTTTAAGCGTCTGCTTGGATCGAGCTGAAGACGAGTCAGCATGTCATAAGCACGTTTCTCATCAAAGTCTTGATAAAAATCCTTGAAGAAATTAATGGTATCTGAGACACGCATCCAATCAGGCAGATAGGTCTTCTCCGGTAAATAAGAAACAACTTTTTTGGTTTCCGGATTAGGGGATTTACCATTAATAAGTAGTTCTCCCGAATTTTGAACCAATAGTCCATTAATTAATTTGATTAGTGTTGTTTTACCGCTGCCATTCGGGCCTAACAGTCCGATGATTCTGCCGCGTTCTAATGTGAGATTCACATTATCGAGGGCGGTAAGACTTGAATATTTTTTAGTTAGTGATTTACACTCTAAGATTGTATTCATGATATCCTCCATTACGGCGTTTTACGCCTTTAAAATCTTAAGATAGAAATTGATTTACTCCCATTTCTTTAACGCTATTTTTAATAGACTCTAAAACTAAACTTTTTGATCTGTCGATTTCTTTTGGTTTACAATATCTGTTACATAAGCTAAGGTTTCCTTTGGTTCGAAGCCATGCTGTTTCATGCGCTCAATAAACTCCTGAACTAATTCCAACGCAGATTGTTCTTTTAGTTTTTTTATCATGGATTCATCAGAGGTAATGAATCTGCCACTGGTTCGGTTGGTAAATACTAAGCCGGTTCGCTCAAGATCGACTAATGCCTTCTGCATGGTATTTGGATTTACAGTGGCTTCTGCAGCCAATTCTCGAACAGAGGGCAGCTTATCTCCAGCTTTATAATATCCGGATATAATGCCAGCCTGTATTTGCTCTATTAATTGAAGATATACCGGTCGCCCAGAATCAAGTTCCCATTGCATCGTTTCAATTCTCCTTTCTTTGTACTACTGTATTAAGTGATTAATACAATAATACAATCGAAAGAAATAAATGTCAATAGATTATTTTGAAATTTTTTCTTTTTAATCCAATCTTAATCGTTTATAATAGGTGGTACTACGATTTGGTAGGCAGGCTACAAGTGTCAAACGGCCATTTAATGAAGTGGTCGAGTTTTGAGTTTCTGAATCAAAAAATTTATATAGATTCCTGGAGGTGAAGAAAGTGGAAGCATATGATAATGTAAAAGTAATTAAGGGTATTGGTGAAAAGACAGAGAAAGCTTTTTATAAGCTCGGGATCGAAACAGTTCAAGATCTTCTGGAACATTACCCTAGAGGGTATGAAGAGTTCAACGACCCTGTTCCGATTTCTGCAGTTTCCGAGGGGGTAACAACCTCCATTGAAGCTTCCCTAGTGACATCACCTAAAATAAAAAAAGTAAGAAATCTTCAGATATTAAGTGTACTGGTCAAGGATGCTTCCGCCTCCCTTCAGCTTACCTGGTTTAACATGCCTTTTTTACAGAAGACCTTAAGAAGCGGAACCCGTTATATCTTTCGGGGAAAGGTCTCGCGTAAGAATGGTGTTCTTGTTATGGAGCAGCCGGGTATTTTTCAGTGGGAAAGCTATGCAAAGCTTCGAGGAGTATTGCAGCCAAGCTATCCATTGACCGAAGGCATTACAAATACAACGATATCAAAAGCTATGAAGCAGGTGTTATCAGAGCTTACCATGGCGAAGGATTATATTCCGAAAAAGCTCGCCAAAGAATATGATCTGCTGGACAGAACGAAGGCAATGAAGGAGGTACATTTCCCAAAGTCGAAAAGCAGTATGATGAAAGCCAGGCAGCGCCTGGTTTTTGACGAATTTTTTCTTTATTCCCTGGCACTGCGTAAATTAAAGGAGAAGCGGCTGCTGATTCAGTCAGAATACACCATGAGCGATGCTGGAGACTGTGAGGCTTTGATTAAAGCTTTTCCTTATCCATTAACGAATGCGCAGCTTAGGGTTTGGGAGGAAATAAGAGCAGACCTGCAAGGGGAGTATGTAATGAATCGTTTAATTCAGGGAGACGTAGGCTCCGGTAAAACAATTCTTGCCATATTGGCCTTATTACTGGCAGTGAAGAACGGATATCAGGCCTGCTTAATGGTACCGACAGAAGTTCTTGCAAAACAGCACCTGAGTTCTCTTACTGAATTACTATTGAGCTTTGGTGTATCCATCTGTCTTTTGGTGGGCTCTATGACTGCAAAGGAAAAACGGGAAGCTTATCAGCGAATTGCATCCCATCAGGTCGATATTGTGGTGGGAACCCATGCGCTTATTCAGGAAAAGGTGGAATATGATAAGCTGGGTCTGGTAGTTACGGATGAACAGCACCGTTTTGGGGTAAAACAAAGAGAGGCCTTGATGAATAAGGGAGGAAAGCCCCATGTCCTTGTTATGAGTGCAACACCGATTCCCAGAACCTTAGCTATTATTTTATATGGAGATCTGGATATATCCATAGTGGACGAGCTTCCTGCACAGCGTTTACCAATTAAAAACTGTGTGGTAGATACGAATTACCGCCCAAATGCCTATCGGTTTATTGAGAAACAGGTAGCTATGGGAAGGCAAGCTTATGTTATCTGTCCTATGGTGGAAGAAAGTGAAGAGATTGAAGCAGAAAATGTCATCGAATATACAGAGCGTCTTAGAGACGCCCTTCCTCTGGATGTAAGAGTAGAATATTTGCACGGAAAAATGAAGCCCAAGGAAAAAAATCAGGTTATGGAAGAGTTCGCCAGCGGTGAAATACAGGTATTAGTATCCACCACTGTTGTTGAGGTAGGTGTAAATGTTCCAAATGCAACGGTTATGATGGTAGAGAATGCGGAGCGGTTTGGACTTGCTCAGCTTCATCAGCTGCGAGGACGTGTTGGACGTGGAAAGCACCAGTCCTACTGCATCTTTGTCTGCGGCAGCAGCAGTAAAGAAGCCTGGGAGCGTCTGGAGATATTAAATAAATCAAATGATGGGTTCTTTATTGCGGCAGAGGATCTAAAGCTGCGTGGTCCGGGAGATATCTTTGGAATACGTCAAAGCGGAGATATGAATTTTAAACTGGGAGATATTTTTACAGATGCCGGCGTCTTAAAGGAGGCGGCGGAGGCTGTGAAGAAAATGACGGATAAGGAAGTGGATGAAATCTTTGAAGGAAATCCTAATCTGGAGGATAAGATCTTACACAGAACAGCAAGTACCTTATAAGGGCTGTCCATAAGGAATAATTAATTCATTTCTATGTCGATAATAGTATAAAATACAAGGATTTCACAGTATTATCACAAAAAGATTACCCATTATTTTTACAAAAACATGGTAAAATAAAATTCCTTCATGTATAATAATAAAAGCAGTTTTTGTTTGAATGAAAGTCAATTTCAAACTATTTATTAAGGCCGACTCACTTTTTGAAATCAAAAAGTGAAAGGCACGAGTATAAAAATGATAAAGAAGGTAAGTTATGGGGAACTTATATTATGATATGAATACGAAGAGAACAAAGAATTCTAAGCTTTCCATAGTAATACCTGTTTATCAGGAAGAAAGTCATATTAACAGTTCCATTCGTGTTATTGAGCAGGTATTAATCACAAATCAGATAAATTATGAGTTCATATTAGTGGATGATGGATCAAGAGATCATTCCTGGAATGAAATAAAGAGTATGGCAGAGAGTAATCCAAGGATTATTTCCATCCGTTTGAGCCGAAATTTCGGAAAAGAATCTGCGCTTTGTGCGGGACTGGAATATGCGAAAGGGGATATGGTGCTTGTTATGGATTCTGATCTACAGCATCCTCCCGAATTGATTCCCGAAATGGTAAAGGCTTGGAGGGAAGAGGGTTTTGATGTAGTGGAGGGTGTGAAAAGCTCCAGAGGCAAGGAAAATCCTATTTACCGACTTTGTGCGAAATTCTTCTATTACTTTATCTATAAAACATCAGATATTAATTTAGGAAAAGCATCTGATTTTAAATTGATGGATCGACGGGCTGTGGAAGCCTGGAAAGAGATGCCGGAGCGAGCAATTTTCTTTCGTGGTATGTCGGCTTGGATTGGCTTTGATCGCAAACAGATTCAATTCGATGTTGCAGAACGTGTAAACGGTAAAACCAAATGGTCCTTTGTACGACTGATACGATTAGCGGTCAACGCAATAACCTCCTATACCTCAGTTCCGTTACATTGCATTACCCTACTGGGGATTATCATGTTTTTTGGTGCGATTGCTTTGGGAATTCAAACACTGTATATGAAATTTTTCGGGCAGGCAACCAGCGGCTTTACTACAGTTATATTGTTGCAACTAATCATTGGCAGCTCCATTATGGTAAGCCTTGGAATGATAGGAATTTATCTTACGAAAATATATAAAGAAGTAAAGGGGAGACCCAGATACCTTGTATCAAAGTGTATTAGTTCAAAGGAATCTCGGAGCGATAAATTGGGAGAGGACGAGAATTAATTTACATTCAGGTATAGGTTTGATGGAATTGACTCGGAGGAAGGTTGAAAAAAGTAAAAATATAGAGCAAAGGAGGGGTCGAGCCCATCCCACACTTTCATGGCATTTTGTGCGGTATTGGTCATGGGCATTTATATGATTGGAATTGTTTATCTGATACTATGTTTTTTGGTAGGCTGGGTAATCTGTACTTATGCGTTTCCCGGTCTTAGTGGAATAGTAGAAAAAGATTACGAAAATAGAACAATACGCTTAAGTCCCTTTCTGATACTCCTTCCGGCATGGTTTGTTACCGGAACGCTGGTGGTGACCTGGACAACCTATTTGATTGCTTATCTGTTCGGAGGGACAGCAGAACCACTGAAACCGGCAAATTGGATTGTGATGCCCATTGCTGCAGCTATAGCGGTAGTTGGAATCATGAGAAGAGAGAAGGTCTTGAAGCAGGACCGGGTATCCTTAGTGGCAGAGGATAGGAAAACAGTCATATTGGAACTGATTCTAATTGCTGCAATTGTCTTATTAGGCAGTATCCTAATGTGGGTAACGTTCTTTGTTTCTGGCGATCAGCTTTATATCGGAGTGTCGGTATTCAGTGATTTTTCTCCTCATATTGGTATGATCCGCTCCTTTTCCCATGGAAATAACTTTCCCACCACTTATGCTCATTTTGGAGGGGAAGATATTAAATATCATTTTATGTTTCAATTTCTGGTCGGTAATCTGGAGTATCTTGGTATGCGTCTGGATTATGCCTTTAATATTCCAAGTATCCTCAGCTTTGTTAGTGCGTTTTCCCTGCTGTATGTTTTAGCTGTCAAAATCACCGGTAAGCTATGTGCGGGAGTTTTATCCTGTTTGTTCTTTGCATTTCGAAGTGCGAAGACCTTGTTTACGTATCTTTCTGAATTACCTGAAGGAACCGGAATTTTGCAGGCATTAAGGGATAACACAGCTTTTCTATCGGATACACCCAATGAGGATTGGGGCTTATGGAATCTGAATGTCTATTGTAATCAAAGGCATCTTGCTTTTGGATTAACGGTAATCCTTCTTGTCATTATATTGATGTTGCCTTATTTATATGAGATGTTTGAGGCATTGAAAAAGTATAGCTTGAATAAGCCTGATTCGGCAGAGGAGAAGCAAAGCTGGCAGCAAAAAACATGGAATTGGATTCGTGAAATTTTTTTCACGATGGATGCCTGGAGATATAAGGATTTGAAAAGGGCGGTAGCCATAGGTATATTATTAGGAAGCTTGGGATTTTTTCATGGTGCAGCGGTCATTGGGTGCTTAGCAATGCTATTTGTTATTGCCATTCTCTCTAAACACCGCAGTGATTTTATAGTTGTAGCATTCATTACTTTAGCGCTGACAATGCTACAGTCTCAATTTTTTGTTGATGGATCGGTGGTATCGACTAAGCTGTTTTTTGGCTTTATTGCCGAGAATAAAACAATTTTTGGAGTTGCCTCTTATTTGGATCGTTTGCTTGGTATTCTGCCCTTTGTATTGTTAGTGGCCTTTTGCCTGGAAAAAGGAGTAGGACGTTTTCTTATCCTTGCATTTACAGCACCACTAATCTTTGCATTTACCTTATCACTTACGGTAGATGTGACAGTGAATCATAAGTATATCATGATAAGTTGCATTCTCCTTGGGATTTTTGCAGCCTTACTGGTGACCAGATTATTTAGTAAGAGGGACATCCTTCTGAATTTAATTGGTGTCATGTTGATCATATGTTTAACAGCAACGGGCATATATGATTTCATTACTGTCTTAAAGAAGAATACACCCTCAACTTCGGTAGTCCTGAGTTTAAAGGATCCGATTACCGATTGGGTTGATGAAAATAGTGATTCCAAGGATCTGTTTTTGTCGTCTAATTATGCAGTGAATCAGGTTGTTCTTGGGGGAGCTATGTTATATGAGGGATGGCAGTACTTTCCCTGGTCAGCAGGATATGATACGGATTATCGTACTGCTCAGGTTAAGCTAATGTATGAATCGTCCACCTCAGAGGGGTTAGATGAACTTGTAAAAGAGAACCAAATCCGATTTATTATAATAGATTCGGACAATCGGAATAGTCAGGATTATGTTGTTAATGAGGAAAACATAAAAGCCACTTATAAATGTGTATACTATGAGGGGGAAGGCGAGTACAGCATGAAGCGAAGGAATTTGTACCAAGTGTATGAAAAATTCACGAACTATATGGTTTCGCAATTGCCGAATACACTAAACCAAAGGAGAATAGAGATGGAATACAAATACGTAATAGTAGGTGCTGGACTAGCTGGATTAACCATGGCGGAACGAATTGCTAATGAATTAAATGAGAAGGTATTAGTAATAGAAAAAAGGAATCATATTGGCGGTAATGTTTATGATTCCTACAATGAGGATGGAATTCTGATTCACAATTACGGACCACATATTTTCCATACCAATGACCAGGGAGTATATAAATATCTATCCCGATTTACAAAATGGAATGATTTCTGGCATAGAGTTTTAACATATGTGGATGGTAATCTTGTGCCGATGCCAATCACGGTTGAAACAATTAATAAGCTATATAACCTGAATCTGGACTGCTCACAGGTAGAAGAGTTCTTAAAAAAACAGGCAGTACAAATCGATGAGATTAGAACCAGCAAGGACGTTGCCTTAAGTAAGGTTGGTAAGGATATTTATGAGAAAATATTTGAGAGTTATACGAGAAAGCAATGGGGAATTGACCCGAGTGAGCTGGATACCTCAGTAATCTCCAGAATTCCAATTCGTTTAAATCGTGATACCAGATATTTTGCGGATAAATATCAAGGTATGCCAAAGCGTGGTTACACGAAGATGTGTGAGCATATGGTTGAAAATAAGAATATCAAGATACTGCTGAATACGGACTATAATGAAGTGATTCAGGATATTAAGTATGATACGTTGATTTATACCGGAGCAACGGATGAATTCTATAACTTTAAGCATGGTAAAATGGCATACCGTAGTGTTAATTTTGTATTTGAAACCTTTGATCAAGAGGAATATCAGGAAGCACCCGTAGTAAACTATCCGAATGATTATGATTTTACCAGAATAACAGAATATAAGAAGCTGACCTGGCAGGATCATAAGAAAACTACCATCGGCAAAGAATTTCCAAGTGCAGAGGGTGAGCCTTATTATCCATTCCCTACAAAGGAGTATAAAGATCAATTTGCGCTATATGAAGAGGAAATGAAGAAGGAAAGCAAGGTAATCTTTATCGGAAGACTTGCAGAATATCGTTATTATAATATGGACGCAGTTGTAAGAAGGGCATTAGATGCCTTCGAAGCCCTAAGATAAGTTAAGCACTATGAAGGAGAAATGGAGGGTATTTAGTTGGATAAGTTATACGTTATAATACCTGCATATAATGAAGAGGCCAATGTCGTTAACGTAATAAAGGACTGGTATCCAATTGTTGAGCAGATTGGAAATGGAAGCAAGCTTATCATGATTGATGATGGAAGTAAAGATTCCACTTTTTCGATCCTGCAGGATATGGCTAAGAATCTTCCGGCTTTTGAGCCTATCACAAAGCCAAACAGCGGACATGGAGCGACTTTATTGTATGGCTATCGATATGCGATAGAAGCTGGGGCAGATTATATTTTTCAGACAGATTCAGATGGACAGACAATTCCTTTTGAATTTTGGCCGTTTTGGAATATTCGAAATAACTACGATATGGTAATTGGTAATCGAAAGAAGCGTCAGGATGGATTATCCCGTATTTTCGTTACGAAAATTCTAAAGCTAGTTTTACGCATCAGCTTCGGGGTTAGCTTAGCAGATGCAAATACACCTTTTCGTTTAATGAAAACCGAGGTGTTAAAGCAGTATATCAATTTAATACCGGATAATTTTAATCTTTCCAATGTAATGATAGCAGTTATTTATGCTAAGAAAAATCTATCCGTGAAATATCTTCCGGTTACCTTCCGTAAAAGGCAGGGCGGTGTTAATTCCATCAATATGAAACGAATTGTAAAAATCGGAAAGCAAGCTTGGACAGACTTTAGAAGGATTAATCAAAGTTTAAGCTAAACTACGAATTTGGACTCATTTGAAAATAATTACAGGACGAGTGGGGATTATTATGCTAAAAAAAGCCATTTATTTGTTAATTACAATCATATTAATTGTCATAGGGAATATACTGTTGCAGTCAGACTTTACTCCGTTTCTGCAGTGGTGGATCACAATTACCTGTATTGGAATTATCTTTTTACCGATAACAACTTTAGTATTTGGCCGATTCCATGACAAAGGATATCTGTTTTCCAAACCAATAGGCTTGGCGATCACAGGCTACGTGATGTGGTTTTTGTCCTCCTTGCATATACTGAAATTCACAGCACTGTCCTGTATCATCTGTGCTGGTATTGGTCTTATTGCAAATGGAATAATTCTGGTTTTACGTAAAAACTATCAAAAGAATGAACTTGTAAAGAGTGTTAATCGTGAGGAAAGTTTTATATCATTAGAAAAGCTATTGGATACCATATTGGGTGAAGAGCTTTTATTCTTTGGTTTATTCTTGCTATTTGTTTATATCAGAGGATTTAAGCCTGAGGCATATGGTACTGAGAAATTTATGGATTATGGCTTCATGACCAGTATGATGCGCAGTGAATACATGCCTCCTCAGGATTTCTGGTTCTCCGGTACGAGTTTGAATTACTATTATGTAGGACAATATCTGGCGACCTTTTTGACAAAGTTATCCTTTGTAAAGGTTTTTCACGGATATAACCTAATGCTTATGATGGTCGGTGCTCTTTCCTTTGTGCTTTGCTATTCACTGATTTATAATATTGTAGTTCATTATATGCAGGAGCGAGAGAAGCAAGGAAAATGGATTCCCATCACGAGTGGCTTGCTTGGGGGAGCAGCTGTTGTCTTTGCAGGAAATATGCATTATCCTACTTATCAATGGTTTGAATCCTGGGTGCGTAAGTTTTTTGGAATGGAAGCAAGTACAGACGATTACTGGTTTCCGGACGCAACCAGATTTATTGGATATCATCCTGAGACAAATGATAAAACGATACATGAGTTTCCGGCATATTCCTTTGTATTAGGGGATCTCCATGCCCATGTTATTAATATTATATTTGTACTGACAGTACTGGGTATATTATTTGCCTGGATGTGTTATCGCAGAGCTCAGAAAAGAAGGGATGTGCCCTTTTGGAAGGATATTATTAATCCCGCCTTCCTGTTGGTAGCATTCTTTATTGGTTTGTTCCATACAACGAATTTTTGGGATTTCCCCATTTATTTTGTTGTATCCGGTGCGATAATTTTATTTACAAATCTGATCGTAAATCATTTTAGAGTAAAGACGGTCTTTGTATTAACGGTGCTTCAGGGGATTTTTATTTTTTGTGCATCGGAAATAGTGGCGCTGCCTTTTACGCTGAGGTTTGATCAGATATCCACCAATATATGCCTTTCCGTAGCCCACACACCACTCAATCAGCTTATCATTTTGTGGGGACTGCCTATCTTTGCGGTGATTGCTTTTCTTTGCTTTATTATATCGGATATCCACAAAAGGCAAATGATAGAATATGCAGCAGAGATTAACCTACAGGTACAGCAAGAAGCTCAAAGGTCGCAAGTTGTTCAAACCGATACAGAAACACGCAAAGCAAAGCGAACTTTTGAGATAAAGCTAACGGATTTATCCAAGAATTTAACAACCTCAGATTTATTTATTATTACAATTGGACTATGTGCCATTGGCCTGGTTTTGATTCCAGAGGTGGTTTATGTTCAGGATATTTACTCAGGGGACTATAAAAGAGCAAATACAATGTTTAAGCTTACCTATCAGGCATTTATCATGTTTGGAATTGTCTTTGGATATATATTGCTGCGACTGCTTCGATTCGGAACTACAAAAAGACAGAAGAAGGTTGCTGCAGTTGTAATGCTTTTATTCCTTTTGACCATATGCTACATTCAAAATGCAGTGAATTCCTGGTATGGGAATATCTTCAAAGTATCGGAGTATAAAGGTATCGATGCGACTGAATTTATGGAAACGACCATGCCGGACGATGATCTGGCTATTGACTGGCTAAATAAGAACGTGTCAGGAATGCCGGTGGTTCTTGAAGCACCGGGGGATAGCTATACAGATTATGAAAGAGTATCGGTTATGACCGGGCTGCCTACCATACTGGGCTGGCATACCCATGAATGGCTCTGGAAGGGTGATACATCACTTCTGGATGCAAGAACCTCGGATATTGAGAAAATATATACTTCTTCTGATGAAGCTTATGTAAGAACATTACTGGAAAAATATAATGTCTCCTACATCTATGTTGGGAAGCTGGAGCAGGATAAATATACGACGATGAACCATGAGATGCTAAAGAGACTGGGGAAAGTTGTTTTTCTAAGTCCAATGAATGAAACCAAAGACTATGAAACCTACATCCTTCGGATAAAGTAGTTATGAAAGACGAAACGGAAAAAATGCTTAGCAATAAGCATAAACGACAGAATATCTTGCATAATGAAGTCACGAAATAAGTGGCGGAACGGAGATTTGTTATGAACAGATTTTACAAAAGGTTATTTCAACGGAAGAATTTATTTGTCACCCTTGTTGTTTTCCTATTATTACTCGCGGTCGGTAAACAGCCTGTAGCAGCAGCTGAGCAAGCATATCTGATTAAGGTAAATCGGGCATACAATACAATAACAATTTATGAAAAAGATAAAAAAGGTGCGTATACGATTCCTGTCAAAGCAATGGTATGTTCTGTTGGGACAGGCAACCGAACCATCACCGGAACCTTTCAAACAAAAGCGAAATATCGTTGGAAACTACTAATGGGGGATGTATATGGACAATATGCTACCCGAATTGTAGGAGGAATCTTATTTCATTCCGTCTACTATTATGAAAATAATAATCCGGCCTCCTTGTCTACCAAGCAATATAATAAATTGGGATCAGCAGCATCCCATGGGTGCATCAGGATATCAGTTGCAGATGCTAAATGGATTTATGATCATTGTGGTGTAGGCACCACCGTTGTTATTTATGATGATAAGAAGAATCCGGGGCCGTTAGGAAAACCGGAGGCAATAAAGATTACGAAAGCAAATGGTTGGGATCCTACGGATCCGGATCCGAAAAATCCATTTAATAAAAAAATACCAGAGATTAAAGGCGCAAAAAATTTAACGGTTATACAGGGTGAGAAGGTCAATCTTCTGAAGGGTATCACCGCCGTATCTGCCACTGGCACCAATATAACAAAATCGGTGAAGGTGGAGGGTGAGGTTAATTACGAAGTGCCCGGCAAATATAGAATTACATACACCGTAAAGGATGCCCTCGGCTTGATTTCTGATAAAACTATCCTGGTTACGGTAGAGGAAAGTAATACTCCGGTTGAATTCAAAGGAATACGAGATAGAGTAGTTAAAGATAAGGATATGATAACAACAGATTTTGCCCTTGAAGGGGTAGAAGCCTATCAAAGGGGTAAAAAAATAGACCCGGCAAATATTACTGTAGTAATTGAGAAGGTGGAAGAGGATTATTATTTCTTGAACTATCAGGTGCTGAGAAATAAAAAGGTTCTTGGAGAGATGCATGCTGAGTTAATGATTGATAATTTAGCACCGGATATTTTATCGGTTCCTGAGTTGACTTTAATGGCTGGAGAGATTCCGGATGAGAGCAGTGTCCTAGACGCTGTAACAGTTATTGATAATTATTCATTCACCAAAGATATTAAACTGGAGGCAAGCATTATTGGCGGTGAGGCCAATGACTGCCAGATTACGATTAAAGCAACTGATGAAGCGGGAAATGTTGCAACCGCTGATGTTGTAATTAAATATGAATAAATAACAGGAACATAAATTATATTTTTGTAACTGAGATAAAAGGCGCGGAATTCTGCGCCTTTTATTCAAATAAACATAACTTTCCTTAACTTATATTTTGAAACAAAGGCCTGTTTTTATAATTGGGATACATGGTGCTGAGTCAGCGCCTTCTGTACAGGTGTAATGATAAAAAGTAAGACATCTGGATATCATAAGTTAAATAATTATAAATAAAATTATATTTTTATAAGGAATTATTTTGGGGATTGCATACAAACATATCTATGCTATAATTAAAACAACATTACTTATAGTAATATAATGGGAATAATAAGGCAACTATTGAACCAACGTTGATCCAAAAGAGCTTGGACAATAGAAAGGAGATAACATGAATAAGTATTCCGAAATTACACCAGAAATTATGGAACTAACTGAATTATGCAAGAAGAATACAATGATAGACCCTGAGCTATATACGGTTTATGATGTAAAACGTGGTTTAAGAGACCTAAATGGAAGAGGTGTGTTAACGGGTCTAACTGAAATCTGTGAAATCGTATCTCACAAGCAGGTTGAGGGAGTAGAGTTGCCTTGCGAAGGAAAGTTGTATTACCGCGGTGTTGACGTTGAAGAATTCATTGGCGGGTATATGAAAGAAAAGAGATTTGGCTTTGAAGAGGCTACTTATCTCTTGTTATTTGGTAATCTTCCAACAGAGGAACAATTAGATAAATTTATCCGATTATTAGAGGAAAAACGAGAACTGCCTCCTAGCTTTGTAAGAGACATTATAATGAAGGCGCCAAGTAAGGATATGATGAATACCTTATCAAGAAGTGTATTAACGCTTTATTCCTACGATGATATGGCAGATAATACGTCTATGGAGAATGTTTTAAGACAAAGTCTTCAGTTAATTGCATTATTTCCATTATTATCTGTATATGGTTATCAGGCGTATGGTCATTATCATCATAACAAGAGCTTAGTAATCCATCCACCCAAGGAAGGGTTATCGACAGCAGAGAATTTATTATATATGCTTCGTCCTAATAAGAAATATACGGAACTGGAAGCAAAAATCCTGGATGTAGCACTTGTGCTTCATGCCGAACATGGTGGTGGTAATAATAGTTCCTTTACTACCCACGTAGTAACTTCTTCTGGTACAGATACATATTCATCTGTTGCCGCTTCTCTAGGTTCTTTGAAAGGTCCCAAACATGGCGGTGCCAATATCAAGGTTATGCAGATGTTTGATGACATGAAGGAAAAGATTAAGAATTGGGAAGATGAAGAAGAAATTAGTGCTTACCTTTCTGATATCCTAAATAAAAAAGCCTTTGACAAAATGGGATTAATCTATGGTATGGGACATGCAGTTTACTCCATCTCTGATCCTAGAGCCAATGCATTGAAAAAATATGTAAAAAGTCTGTCCGAAGAAAAAGGATTGATGAAGGAATTCGGTTTATATGAAATGGTAGAACGGCTTGCACCTGAAATCATAGGAAGAGAAAGAAAGATGTACAAAGGTGTTAGTGCAAATGTGGACTTCTATAGCGGTTTCGTATATCATATGCTGGATCTTCCAAAGGAGTTGTATACTCCAATTTTTGCAATTGCAAGAATTTCGGGTTGGAGCGCTCATCGCTTAGAAGAATTAAATAATGCAGGAAAGATAATCAGACCGGCTTATGAAAGTGTTGCCAAGAGAAAGGGTTATATTTCGCTGGAGCAAAGAACTGCTGACTGATGTTTAATTTTATTAAAAAGTAATTGCTAAAATTTACATTTAAAAAAGAAATAAATTCTAGCATAGTTCAATTCAATCTGCACATACTATGACTGTAACAACTTAATGAAATATCTTGAATGTATATTTCACTAAGTAGTAAACAACAACACAAATTATTTTGAGTGTTAAATCAAAATATGAAATGGAGGAGTTTATATGTCAAGTAGAAACAGAGCAGAAGTTCCAGAAGCAAAGGAAGCATTAAATCGTTTTAAGTATGAAGTTGCCAATGAAATTGGTGTACCTTTAAAACAAGGTTATAATGGTGATTTAACTTCGAAACAGAATGGTTCTGTAGGCGGTTATATGGTTAAGAAAATGATCGCAGATTATGAAAACAGAATGGCAGGCAAATAATAAAGTAAGGTAAGATTAATGATACGGTTGTCAAGTGATTGACAACCGTATTTTTTTGGTTAGTTATAGGTATATTAAACTAAAATCTCCTGGATTTTGTACTGAAAACAAGCATTATGCTTTAAAGGTTGCGAGATATGACACAATCATGTATAATAAGGCATATTTAGTGGTGCGAGACAAGGGAAAATATGTTGTATTCTTAAAATCAGAAGTATTTCATTATATCGGCTAGTATAATAAACACAGCAGAAAAGTTTCTTTATTCCAACGGGGCTTTATATTAAAAATGGAGAAGAATGAACGGACGTCTGTGTTTTTTATCTGTTTTTTATCCAATATTGATTCAAACGAGATATCGGAGTTAACATTTTCCTACCTAAAACACGGTCAGCTAATATTTATAGTCCGAGTCGGTTTTTGGTCTGGTTACCGGAGGAGAAAAAGATATTGTCAGCGGTACATATGGAGGGAATATGTATGTTTAGTGTTGCAATTGTTGAGGATGAGAAGATTTCAGCGGATTTACTGCAAAAATACTTAACGAGGTACGCAGAAGAGAAAAATGTAACATTTTCAATTGAGGTGTTTAAGAATGCAATTATATTCTTAGATAATTATAAGACGAAGTATGATATCGTATTTATGGATATAGGAATGCCGCATATGGACGGAATGGAAGCAGCGGCAAGGCTTAGGGAGATAGATCAAACGGTCATTCTTATTTTTGTGACCAACATGTCCCAGTTTGCTGTAAAGGGCTATGAGGTGGATGCCATGAGCTTTATTGTAAAGCCTGTGGCCTATCCTAATGTAGCACTGAAGCTACAGAAGGCAATCTCCAGGCTTGAGAATAACAAAGAGAGGGAAATTCTGATCCGAACACAGGACGGGGTTATCTTCATTGATACGGCAAGTTTAAAGTACATAGAGGTTTCTAATCATCGGTTGATTTACCATACGAAAAGCGGCGATTACGAAGGCTACGGAACTTTGAAAAAAGTAGAGGAGCAGCTGTTTGACAAGCACTTTGTACGCTGTAACAGCTGTTATCTTGTTAATCTGAAATTTGTATCAAAGGTCAGCGGTTGGATTGCAGTCGTGGGAGGAAACGAGTTGCAGATTTCTCATCCCAAAAAGAAGACCTTTCTCGGTGCATTGAATAAATATGTGGGTGGAGGTATTTAAAATGGCACCTTTATTTGCATATAAATTTTTATTTCTGACAGAGCTTCTTATATCGGAATGGCTGTTTTTAATGAGGCTGAAGAAGAAACCGAATTTCTGGCCGCGCTTTATAGCGGGAAATTTGCTTTGCTATGGATTTGTATGGATTTTTCCCATACTGTTTTACAATGCGGTCTATGCCTCCTTTATGTTCCTGATGATATTCGTATTTGTAACGGCTGTAATGAAGAGCTGCTTTAATGAATCCTGGAGGAATATCATCTTTTGCTCCATTGCGGCTTATACGGTACAGCATATTGCTTATGGAGTCAGTCTTTTGGCGCTGATACTTACGGGATTGGATCATGGGCTGACCCTTGGGATGTACAGTGCGACTATTAGTTCAGAGGGGTGGGGGATATCACCTTTTGCAGCGGTGGTGTATGTGGATAGTTATGCCCTCGTATATTGGCTGATGTTTTTATTTTTTGCAAATCGCATAAAAAAGAATGAAGATCTGCATATTCGAACAGGTATCCTTTTGGTTTTGGTGTTCCTGATCCTTGTAGTTGATATCTTTATTAACGCAGCAATTATTTATTATGCGCAGGGCTCCTATGACAAATTCTATGTATTAGCAGGGCATATCTATAATCTTTTGTGCTGCGGTCTTACCTTGTCGATTCAATTCGGACTGCTGATGCAAAAGCAGCTTAAGGATGAACTTGGGGTGGTATACCTGATGTGGAACCAGGGAAAAAAGCAGCTAGAGATGAAAAGGGAAAACATAGATTTAATTAATTTGAAGTGTCATGATTTGAAGCATCTGATCCGTGAGATCGGAGAAAATGCCGATATAAGCCAGCAGGCTTGTACGGAGATAGAAAAGGTGATTTCTATTTATGATTCCAGTGTACAGACAGGAAATAAGACTCTGGATATTATTCTGACGGAAAAAAGCTTGTCGTGCAATACGAATCATATTGAATTATCTTGCATTGCAGATGGGAAAAGTCTGGAGTTCATGGATGAGATAGATATCTATACTCTGTTTGGCAATGCCGTGGATAATGCGATTGAGGCGGTGATGCAGCTGGAGGAGGATATGAGGGTTGTTAATCTTACAGTTAAGCAAAAGCAGGATAGAGTGGATATCAGTCTGTATAACTATTACCAGGCTGAGCTTGAATTTGATAACGGACTGCCGCAGACTACGAAGGGTAATAAGGATTACCATGGCTTTGGTATGAAAAGTATCCAACGGGTCGTTGATAAATATGAGGGATATCTTTCTGTTACAACAGAGGAAAATGTATTTACACTTGATATTTTTTTTCCGCACCAGGAAAGAAGAGCCTCGGTTGAAACCAATGTAAGCTAAAGCAGGGAAGGTATTTTATTTATTATGAAAGCGAATGGAAAGAACCGTAGGAAAATGAGCGGGCACAATTTGAGAATTCTTGTAATCCCTCCGGTTATAATTCTCGTACTTTCAATGCAATTTATAGCGATTGCAGCAAATGAATATGAAGCTTATTTTAATGCCGTTTTTGGAAGGGGAAAGCGACAAATTGCCAGTGTAGATGGAGCAGCCGAGACGGCACAGTTTTATAGTTCGAACTATAAGACTCCTGAGGAATCCAGGCTGGCAGCCTCGCTGGTGGCACAGGAGGTAGTGGAGGAGGGTGCAGTACTGTTAAAAAATAGGGATGACGCGCTGCCCCTATCCCGAAACTCAAAGGTAACTCCCTTCGGTTATCGTTATGTCTCGCCCTTTTACGGAGGCACGGGATCTGCTAACGTTGATACCTCCGCAGACTATATTATTTCTCCAGAAGAAGCTTTGACGAAGGTTTTCAAAGTGAATGACACTGTTACGGAAAGACTGAAGGCCGGCACACCTGAAACAATGGTGTGTGATGAAAGCAAGGAAGGTACTGGTCTTTCGGAATATAATGCGGATATTTATCAGGGGAGTGAGGCGAGCTGTGTTGATACCGCTGGTATTGTTTTCATCGCCAGACCCAGCATGGAGGGCTACGACTATAACAGTACGATTCCTTATTCCGATGGAACCGAAACTCAGCTGGAGCTTACGGTGAATGAGAAGAGGACAATTGCATTTGCAAAAGAAAACTGCAGTAAGGTAATCGTCATCCTCAGCTGCGCGACACCGATGGAGATCGTTACATTGCAAAAGGATGATGAAATCGATGCTATCCTGTGGATCGGACTTCCCGGAAGCACGGGCTTTGAGGCAATGGCAAGGATCTTGGACGGGGAGATAAACCCATCCGGAAAAACTTCTGCTCTCTGGTATGCAGATTTTAAATCCGATCCCACCTATGTGAATCATACCACGACCCACTATACTAATGTAGCAGAGGACGGACCAAACTGCTACCTGGAGTATGAGGAAGGGATCTATGTAGGTTACCGGTACTATGAAACCAGATATGCCGAGGACAACAGCTTCTCCGTATTTGGTGAAACAAAGGACTATGAGGACGCAGTGGTGTACCCCTTCGGCTTTGGACTCAACTATGAGGATGCCATGATTACCCAGACTCTGAACAGCGTCAAAGAAAAGAACGGACGAATCATTGTTACGGGAACTGTAACCAATGCCTCCTCCCGGGACGTGAGCGAGGTCGTACAGATCTATTACGGTGCACCATACACGAAGGGCGGAATCGAGAAGTCAGTCAAGGAGCTTGTGGAATTTACCAAGGTTAAGGTGAAGGCAGGGGAAAGTGAAGTCTTTACGGCTGAATTCTCAGTAGAGGACATGGCATCCTATGATTACCGGAAGCTGTACTCGGGCAATGGCTCCTATGTCCTGGAAGCAGGAGACTATGAGATCTTTCTTAGCAAGGATTCTCATGATATTTGGGGAGTAAAGCAGGTTACAGTAAAGGAGACATTGGTTTACGCTGACAGTGCAAAGAGCGGAAAAGCGGCAGGTAAGCGCAGCACAGATCAGGTGCCGGCTCAAAACCTGTTTGAGGATGTGAATAAATACCAGGCGGAGAATGGGATGACGACCATGTCAAGAAGTGACTTTGCCGGAACCTTCCCGGGGACACCGAAGGAAAAGGCTGCATCAATGCGGGTGCTGCAAGATATCCATAAATTTAATTATAAGACTGATTTCGAGCTAGGAGAAGTGGAAGGCAGTCTACTTTACCGGGATGTGGAGCCGTTAAGCAAAGCGGATAACGGGATACAGCTAAGCTCCCTGCGCGGGCTGACTTATGATGATCCCAAGTGGGAGGAATTGCTGGACAACCTGGATTATGCCTCAGAGGACATATCGGAGCTGATTACCAGGGGACTGTACATGACAGCGGCGGTGGAAGCCATTGGGAAGGTGGAGACCTCAGACCATGACGGAACGGTTGGTCTGACAGCAACCTGGGGAGGAAATGCAGAGCTTGCTGCAAAGTATGGCATCACAACCAACCAGGTAATAACCTGCAGTTATCCCTGCGGAAGCGTGCAGTCTGCTACCTGGAACAGGGAGCTGGTGGAACGAATGGGAGCGATGGTAGGCAGTGAAGCCCTGACCAATAACGTGAATGGCTGGTATGCACCTGGCCTTAATCTGCACCGCACCCCCTACAGCGGAAGAACCTTCGAGTACTACTCCGAGGATCCGGTACTGACGGGCTATATAGCGAGTGCAGTCGTATCAGGAGCCTTTACCCAGGGAGGGCTGACGACCTACCTAAAGCATTTTGCCCTTAATGAGACGGATGAAAACCGCTCCAGCGTTGCGGTATGGGCCAACGAGCAGGTATTTCGTCAGCTTTACCTCAGAGCCTTCGAGATCTGTGTGAAAAGTGCAAGTGGAACAGAAACCTATTATGATACCGAAGCAGGAGAGCTCAGGACAATTAAAGTAAATGCCTGCCGTGCTATCATGACCTCCATGAATTATGTAGGTGTGAAGTCCCCAACGAACAGCTATGCAATGCTAACCAAGCTGCTCCGCGGCGAATGGGGCTTCCGGGGCATGGTGCTTACGGATTTTACAAGCGGAACCTATAAGAGCAAGGAGATAGGCTACCGGATCGGCAACGATCTTTGGATGGGAATAACAGCAGTCCCAATTGATCTATCAACGCCAACAGCCAAGTGGTGTGCAAGAAATGCCATCCATAATATCAGCTATGTTGTAGTGAACAGTAATGCATATAATAATGTTATGCCAGGTTCTCAGGTCTATTATACGATGCCGGCCTGGAAGGTGGTTTTGTTGGTATTAACACTTCTGGCCTATGTGCTTGCTCTTTTTACAGCGCTGCTGCTTCTGCTGAGAACGAGAGATGAAAGAAGGTTTCCGGAAAAATATAATAAATATAACAAGTAAAGATACGATTAAAAATAATAAGAATACGTGATGTCTCTTAAATATTGACCACTCCCCAGCTATAATGCTTTCTATAAGTTAGGCCTTAACTTAAAGAAAAAGAGAAGGGTAGAGGAATGAAATGTCAAATGCAAAATTCAGAACAATAATTATTTCCAGTGTTGCAATCTTGATTGCGCTGATGGTTACCGTAACGCAAACGGCTATGGTATACACGGCATCCTTGGATTGGGCATTAGGAAGAGGAGAGCGGCATGTCGCAGATGTGGACGGAGCAGCGCCCGAAAATGCACAGTTTTATGAAACGGAATACAAGACCCCGGAGGAGTCCAGACTTGCTGCCTCTCTGGTAGCACAGGAGGTAGTGGAGGAAGGTGCAGTCCTGCTGAAGAATCAGGAGGATGTATTGCCACTTTCACAGGGTGCGAAGGTAACTCCTTTTGGATATCACTATGTTTCACCGTATTACGGAGGAGCTGGTTCTGCTAATGTGGATACCTCAGCAGATTATGTGGTTACCCCGGAGGAGGCGCTGACGAAAGCTTTTGAGGTAAACAACACTGTTGCGGAAAAAATGAAGGGCGCAACAGCCGAAACAATGATCGTTGACGAAAGCAAGGAGGGTACTAACCTCTCAGAATATAACGCAGACATTTATCAGGGAAGCGAGGCAAGCTGTGCGGATACTACCGGTATCGTATTCATAGCCAGACCCAGTATGGAGGGTTATGATTATAATAGTGCAATTCCCTATTCCGACGGAACCGAAACCCAGTTGGAGCTTACTGCAAATGAAAAGAACACAATTGCATATGCAAAAGAAAACTGCAGCAATGTGATTGTTGTTCTAAGCTGTGCAACTCCCATAGAGATCGTCTCACTTCAGACCGATGACCAGATAGATGCTATCTTGTGGATCGGACTTCCCGGAGCAACTGGCTTTGAAGCAATGGCAAAAATCCTGGACGGCGAGGTGAATCCTTCCGGAAAAACCTCCGCTTTGTGGTATGCGGATTTCAAATCAGACCCAACCTATGTAAATAGAATTACAACACCTTATATAAATGCAGTGGAGGATGGACCAAGCTCTTATCTGGAATATGAAGAAGGAATTTATGTAGGCTATCGTTATTATGAGACCAGATATGCGGAGGATAATAGTTTCCCGGTGTTTGGAGAGTCAAAGGGCTATGAGAACGCCGTTGTTTACCCCTTTGGTTTTGGACTTAACTATGAGGATGATAAGGTGACCCAGACCTTGGACAGCGTCGAGGAGAAAGACGGAAGAGTCACTGTAAAGGGAACCGTAACAAATGCATCTTCCCGTGATGTAAGCGAAGTAGTGCAGATTTATTATGGAGCGCCATATACAAAGGGCGGTATTGAGAAGTCTGCGAAAGAACTAGCAGAATTCACTAAAGTAAAGGTTAAGGCAGGCGATAAAGAGGAATTTTCAATCGAGTTTTCAGTTGAGGACATGGCTTCCTACGATTATCAGAAGCTGTATTCTGATCAGGGCTCCTATGTACTGGAAGCAGGAGACTATGAGATCTTCCTTGGAAAGGATTCTCATGATGTATGGGGATCAGAAATAGTTAAGGTGGACGAAACACTTGTGTATGCAGACACTGCAAAGAGCGGAAAAGCAGTGGGCAAGCGCAGCACAGATGAGGTGTTGGCTCAAAACCTTTTCGATGGAATGAATGAATATCCTGTGGAAAATGATATGACAATCCTATCAAGGAGTGATTTCGCAGGAACCTTCCCAGCAGCTCCGGTTGCCAAGGCAGCTTCCACACAGGTGGTAAAAGACATACAAAAATTCGATTATAAAACAGATTCAGAACTGGGAGAAGTGGAAGGCAGCCTTCTTTACCATGATGAGGCACCGGTGGACAAGGCAGACAATGGAATACAGTTAAGTTCTCTGCGTGGACTCACCTTTGAGGATCCCATGTGGGATGAGCTTCTGGATAATCTGGATTATTCTTCTACAGATATACCGGAGCTGATTACGAGAGGACTTTATATGACGGCGGCTGTGGATGCCATCGGAAAAGTAGAAACCTCCGATCATGACGGAACTGTCGGACTGACAGCAACCTGGGGAGGAAATACAGAGCTTGCAGAGCAATTCGGTACAACAACCAGTCCAGTAACGGCGTGCAGCTATCCCTGCGGAAGCGTTCAGGCAGCTACCTGGAACAGAGAACTAGTAGAAAAAATGGGTGAAATGGTAGGAATTGAATCTTTGACTAACAATGTAAACGGTTGGTATGCACCCGGCCTGAACCTGCATCGTACTCCTTACAGCGGAAGAACCTTCGAGTACTACTCAGAAGACCCTGTATTAACGGGCTATATTGCCAGTGCAGTGGTATCAGGAGCCTTTACAGAGGGAGGACTGACAACCTATCTGAAGCATTTTGCTCTCAATGAGACAGATGAAAACCGTTCCACCGTGGCAGTATGGGCTGACGAGCAGTCAAGCCGTCAGCTTTACTTAAAGGCCTTTGAGCTCTGCGTTAAAAATGCAACCGGAACTGAAAAATATTATGATACTAAGGCAGGAGAAGTTAAAACGATTGAAGCAAATGCCTGCCGTGCTATAATGACCTCCATGAATTATGTAGGGGCAGAATCCCCCACCAACAGCTATACTATGCTGACAAAGCTGCTGCGAGACGAATGGGGCTTTGAAGGAATGGTGCTGACAGACTTTACAAGCGGCACCTATAAGAGCAAGGATGTAGGTTACCGCATCGGTAATGATCTTTGGATGGGACTGACAGCAGCTGAGATTGATCTCTCAACGCCTACAGCAAAGTGGAGTGCGAGAAATGCCATTCATAATATCAGCTATGTAGTGGTAAACGGCAATGCTTATAATAATGTTATGCCTGGCGCATATGCTTACTATGATATGTCACCTTGGATGATAAAATTAATTGCAGCGGATATTATTGTAGGTGTTATTTGCTTACTAGCGTTTGTATGGGTTATAGTGCGTCAGTTGGATGAAAGAAAACATCCGGGCAAATATAAATAGGGAAAGGGGGATGAAAGTCCCGCTTCACCCCTTAGAAATCATTTCTATGGAGGTATAGCATGAGTATTATTACAAATAGCATCAATGAAAATAGTAAGAAATTTTATTGTAGTATAGGAGCATTGTTTTTAGGTATTATCGGCTTTGTTCTTTATCTGACAACAGGAATTATTACAGGATTTACAGAGGAGTACTCTGTCGTAATGCTTGTAATAGCGGCAATCGGAATTTCAACCAACATCATCTTTTCCGTAAAGAGGGTGGCTACTGTGGAGGTAATACCTTTTGTTGCGTATATTATTTGTATCTTTCAGTTCCTTTCGGTTAATGCCAATTATATCATAGCGGTTGTAAGAGCGATTGATATAAGCTCCGTTTCCGGCTCCTTTATAGCAACAATTGTTCTTTTTCTGGCTGCGGCAGTAATATATATAGCAGGATTCGCATTGAAAGAAAAACGAGCTTAAGAGGAAGGATGTTACGAAGAATTTGTGGAATCCGGCAGGGCATCAGACCAAGATAAGCAAGAACCGTAATAAATAATTTTAAGAGCATAAAAAACCGGCGGCAACCTGGGATTTTATGCTCTTTCATTAGTTATAATAACTTATTGCAATCTTGCTTAAGATAGGATAAACTTACAATAAAAAAGTTGACAAATATTTATAATATACTAAAATATAATTTGAAGTCATTAACAGTATTGAATTGCTCGTTTCGTGTAGAATCGGGCAACGGAGAATTGGTATGAGAGTTATTGCGGGGAAAGCAAGAAGATTGCAGCTAAAGACGCCGGAGGGGCTAGAGACTAGACCAACGACGGATAAAACAAAAGAGACATTATTTAATATTTTGAATCCATATTTGGCAGATTCAGATTTTCTGGATTTATTTGCCGGTAGCGGAGCCATAGGCATTGAGGCCTTATCAAGAGGCGCAAAATATGCTGCTTTTGTTGAGAATAGCAAAGCTGCCATAGAATGCATCCGTACGAATCTTAGAACCACTAAGCTGGAGGAAAGCGCGGAAGTCATTGCTTATAATGCAGTGGAAGCTATCCGCATTTTAGAGATTAAGGGTAAGGTTTTTGATGTGATATTTATGGATCCGCCATATAACTTTCTGCATGAGAAGGAAGTACTTCTTGCCCTTCAAAATTCAAATATTATATACTGTGATACAATTATTGTGATTGAAGCTTCCTTAAGGACGGACTTTGACTATCTGGAGGATACCAAATTCCGTATTTATAAGAAGAAAGAATATAAGACAAATCAACATGTATTTATTGAGTTGAAATAGATATTGCTTGAGATACGAAAGCAAATGGACAAGCCATCCGCTTGCTATGGAGGTATGAATGAAAGTCGGTATTTATCCCGGCAGCTTTGACCCAATTACGTTAGGACATCTGGACATTATCGTTCGTGCTTCAAAATTGGTGGATGAGCTGATTATAGGAGTTTTACAAAATAAATCGAAAAAACCTTTGTTTTCTTCGGAAGAACGGGTTATGATGATAGAGAAAGTGATAAAAGAATATACAGATATAGATAAGATAAAGGTAATAGCCTTTGATGGACTTTTAATCGATTTTGCCAAACAGCAGGAGGCAACGATTATTGTAAGAGGACTTAGAGCTATTACAGATTTTGAATATGAATTGCAGATAGCACAGACCAATCATAAACTAAATGCGAAAGTAGACACCATATTCCTCACGACAAGCGTAGAATATTCTTATTTAAGTTCTAGTGCGGTAAGGGAAATCGCATCCTTTGGCGGGGATATCAGACAATTCGTACCGGCGAGTATTGTTCAGCCGATCTATGATAAATATAAAATATAAGGAGTGTTTGAGAATGGGAGCAAGCAGAATAGAACAGTTAATTGAGGATATATATGAATTCGTTGAAAGTTGCAGAATGCAACCCTTATCAAGCACAAAGGTAATCGTCCCCAAGGATGAACTGTATGATTTATTGGACGAGCTTCGCCTTAGAACACCGGATGAAATAAAGCGTTATCAGAAAATTATTTCAAACAGAGATGCTATCATTGCAGATGCCGAAGAAAAAGCAGAAAATATCCTGCGCCAGAACAGAGATAAGGCGAAGGAGTTATTAAACGAGCACGAGATTATGCAGCAGGCCTACTACCAAGCTAACGAAATGATTATGCAGGCTTCTGACGAAGCTGACCGCCTCCGCAGAGAAGCTGCGGAAGAGTCAGAGCAAATCAGAACAAGTGCATTGATCTATTCCAATGAAGTGTTGTCAGAAGTAGAGAATGTACTGGCAAATGCCTATGAGTCTGCGGTTTCAAAATATGATGGTTTCATTGGTACTTTAAAGAATAATCTGGAGATCATTAATAGTAATAAAAGAGAATTAAGTGAGCAGCTCTACCCTCAAAATAATAGCCAGGGCACTGTATCAGCTGCATCGGAGACTTTCTCTGAGGAAGACTTTGATTTTGATGAAAATACATTTATGAATGACATCCAGTAGTTAGTGTGAAAATAAACGCGATTTTCACATCCTGCATTGAGCGACCTCACGGTCGAATGACAGTTAGTAGTTAATAGTGAAAGAGTGTATTTACATAGATCGTGGCAAGTAAAAAAGCGATCATTGCGACTATAACTCTGGCATATAAATAGGAACGAATTGATAGTCTTGATCCCTGTAAAACACTTTTTGTTTGTGCAATACCAGATAAGCCACCAAAAGAAGTGAGAGCAGTAATCAGGACTATCTTTGTCTTTATATCCATGGAGGTTTGGCAAATCTGGCTGATACCCGTTGTGATTTCAAGAATTCCCATTGCTACAGCTTTGATCATACCGGAAGAGGTAATCGTATCTTTCATAATTTGAGCCAAGATGGAAAATAATATAATATATCCACCGATTCTTGTCACAATTTCAAAACCATTCATAATGGCAGCATCAAGCATTTCAAAACGAAAGGAGCTAGGCTGCGAGGAGGATTCGCTTACTTGTGTCATAGCTACTTTGCCAGTTACTTTTTTGGAGACAAGGGTATCTGCTTTTTGATTTGATTTGTTTATCACGAGAGGACCCGCTTGTTGCACTCTCTTATTGTGTGTTCTCATGGAGTAAAGAAGCCGAAAAATGAATGCACCGAGGATTGCCGAGCCATAAATGATACCGAACAGAGCATATTTTATACCGGGGAGATTCAATTGCGTCAGTGATATGTATCCTATAATAAACATAGGGCTGGCGTTATTACACATCGCCATTAAAAATTGTGCCTCCTCTGTGGAGATGCGGCGTTCTGACTCTAGATCAGCCGAGGTCTTCGCTCCCATTGGAATCCCGGATAAAAAGCCAATTACAACCGGATAGCAGCCCTCTCTACTGATACGAAACAATTTACCAAAGATGGGATAAAACACTTTACTAATGTGTCTCGTGATGCTTAAACGGACAATTAGATTCGAAACAATAATAAATGGCAGCAGATTTGGAAGTACATTATGAAACCACAAAAGTAAACCAGAGCTTGCACCACGAAATACTGAGTCCGGAAATAATAGCATTATAATTAAAAACAAAAGAACGGCTAATTTGATCAAAGTACCCTTTCGTGCTTTTAGAAAATTCATGAAAATACTCCTTGAAGACAAGTGACAGGTTTATTATAATTTATTGAAATGGATCAGGTTTTATTCAAGAATATCATGATAGGAGACGTATTTATGGCACAGAACAAGATCTTACCAAAAAGAAGTGAAGTTGAGAAGAAATATACATGGGCAATTGAGGATTTGTACAGCTCCGATGAACAATGGCAGTTAGAGTATAATAAGGTCAAGGAAATACTTCCAAGGGCTCTCGAATATCAGGGGAGGCTTTCGAAATCTGGAGATTTACTACTAGGCTTTTTACAGCTGTCGGATGAGATTAGTAAGCTGATGGAACGAGTTTACGTATATGCAAATCAGAAATATCATGAGGATACAGCGAATCCTGTATATCAGGACTTATCAAATAAAGCAAGTGCCTTATCAGTACAGGTAAATAGCGCACTATCCTTTGCTACTCCGGAAATTCTGACGATTCCATTAGAATCAATATCACAGTTTCATGCAGAGAACCATGGATTAGCGGAGTATGATTTTTATCTAAAGGACATTCTTCGTTTAAAACCCCACGTTCTTTCCGGTGAAATGGAAACACTGCTAGCGGATGCCGGAGAAATTGGTGATGGAGCAAGTAATATCTTTTCCATGTTCAATAATGCAGATATTAAGTTTCCGGAGATTCAGGATGAAAACGGGAATACAATTCAAATAACCCATGGCCGTTATGGACAGCTATTAGAAAGCGCGGATCGCAGAGTAAGAAGAGATGCCTTCCAGGGCGTATATGCTACCTATAAAAGCTATCGAAATACTCTTGCAGCCTCCTTTAGTGCAAATGTTAAGCAGGAAGTATTCTTTACTAAGGCAAGAAAGTATAAATCCACCTTAGAAAGAGCTCTGAATGCAGGAAATATCCCTACAGAAGTATATACGAACCTGGTAGATGCAGTTCATGAAAATCTGCACTTGATGCATCGATATGTAGCGCTGCGTAAAAAGTTACTGGGACTTGAGGAGCTTCATATGTATGATTTATACGCTCCACTTTTAGCAGATATGAAGATGGAGATACCTTTTGAGGAAGCGAAGAATATTGTTGCCAAAGGCTTGGAGCCGCTGGGTGAGGACTATCAGAGAGTTTTGCAGGAGGGATTTCGTAACCGTTGGATCGACATCTATGAAAATGAGAATAAAAGGAGCGGAGCTTATTCCTGGGGTGCCTATGGAACCCATCCCTATGTATTGCTGAACTATAATGATACCCTTGATAATGTATATACCTTGGCTCATGAAATGGGGCATGCAATTCACAGTTATTATTCGGATGAAACACAACCTTATGTGTATGCCGGATATAAAATCTTCGTGGCGGAAGTTGCATCCACTTGTAATGAATCCTTGTTAATTGACTATATGTTAAAGAATACCGATGACAAGAAGCAAAAGGCATATTTGATCAATCATTTTCTTGAGAAATTCAAAGGTACCTTATTCCGTCAGACCATGTTCGCAGAGTTTGAGATGATCACCCATAAGCTGGTCGAGGATGAAGAAAGCTTAACAGCGGATGCATTATGCAAGATTTATCATGACCTGAATGTTAAATATTTTGGTGATGGCGTCATTATAGATCCAGAAATTGATATGGAGTGGTCAAGAATACCACATTTCTATAATGCATTTTATGTTTATCAATATGCTACCGGATATTCTGCAGCGATTGCCTTATCAAGAAGAATACTGAATGAAGGAACACCTGCAGTTGAAGATTATATCCGTTTTTTAAGCGGTGGAAGTTCAAACTATCCCATTGAGCTGTTGAAGGCAGCAGGAGTGGATATGAGTACGAAGGAGCCGGTTCATCAGGCATTGCAGTTGTTTGAGGAATTGCTTGGCCAGATGGAAGAATTGATGAAATAGTATTGAAAATAACGAAAGAAATAAAGGAGGATGTACATGGCGGAGAATAAAGATGATTTCAAAACGGTTGACGAATATATTAATTTATATTCACTGGAAATTCAAGAGAAGCTACAGGCAATCCGTAAAGTGATTAAGGAAAATGTACCGGAAAATACGGAGGAAAAGATCAGCTGGCGGATGCCCACCTATGCTTTGTATGGGAACCTGGTTCATTTTGCGGCTTTCCAAAAGCATATTGGCTTTTACCCGGCACCGGATGGAATTGAAGTATATCAGGAGCAGCTTGCGAAGTATAAGACCTCAAAAGGGGCGGTACAGTTTCCTTTAGATAAACCGCTGCCGCTGGATTTGATTGCAGAGATTGTCCGCTATCGTGTGGCACAGAATACGATGCTTGCGGAAAGCAAGATAAAGAAGGGGAAGACTCCGAAGACGGAAACAGAATAACCTATCGCGAAATGAGTATATATTTGTTGAAGCAAATGCGCCCTTATATCAGAGATAGATATATCATTGATTAAGGGCGCAATTTGTATTTTATGGTTAACTCTTCTTAAACTTATGAGGATTGTATTAAGCAGGACTCCTTAACCAAATTTAAGAATGAAGAATAATCCCATGCTTATATTCATTTGGTATAGAAGTACCGTATTTCTCATAGACCCCATGGTTATATAAATGAGCAGCTAAAATATCCTCCTGAAGCATACGAAATGCGATAGGAGATAATTGTAGCTCTGCCTTTGATACTTTTGTAATAATAGGAATGCTCTCATTTTGTTCGATTTTACGAAGCAGATGTGAGGAATCTTTTTTTACGCCAAGCACCCGGGCATATTGGGTATATCCCTTCTGATTATATTCCTCAATTGCTTCCGTTTTGATGTTTAAGAGCATGTGAATCACAGCCCGGTTAATTCGTGTTAAGGTTAGGTTCTTCGTTTTAATATCCTGTGCTAATTCAGTCATGGTCTTATGAAGATTGGAATGTTTCTTTAAGCGATCTGCCAAATCCTCCGAGATGTCGAGGTACTCACAGAGGGATTGCCGGCTTTCATAAAGCAACTTGTACTTTATTGCTTGAGAAAAATCCTCTTCTGAAATTGGGTATTTAATCTGATGGTGTTTTTTAAGTATATGGAATACATCATCAGGAACACTATGGCGGATTTCTTCAAAATAGCTGTCAGCTTCCAAGCCGCTGCTGAAAATAGCTCTGCGTATTGCGGTAGCAGAACTAATGGTGAAAGAGTTCGACTCCTCAATGTTTAAATCAGAATCATGGTAATGAGCGGAAATTCGCTGTATTGTGATAGGCGTAATCCTAGAGCTCAAGCGCCTAAGTGCCTTCATATATTCAATCCCCAGGATATTATTTGGTTCTGTTAGCACATTAATCAGGGCGGAGCTATGATTAGGGTGCTGCGCTTCGAGGTAATGCTGTAATGCCAGGCCTCTGGCAGCAGGATAAGTCATACCGTCTCTCAGAAAAGCCTGTAAATGCGTGTTAAAGGAAGTCGGAGTATCCAGTAAAAAACCTGCAGCCTCATCCAGTAGAGTGATATCTCCGCATTCGCTGCCAAAGCAAAGATAATCCACAACTCCCAATCGATCCAATAAGGAAACTGCTCCATGTGCAAAATACTCAGCGCTTGCGGTAGCATAGCATACCGGTAATTCCAGGACTAGGTCAACACCATTGTTTAGAGCCATTTCCGTACGGCTATATTTGTCAATGACAGCAGGAGTTCCACGCTGCACAAAATTACCGCTCATTACTATAATGACGTAATCTGCTCCGGTCACTCTTTTTGCTTCTTCTATATGGTATTTGTGACCGTTATGGAATGGATTATATTCAGTTATCAATCCTACAACCTTCATTCATAATCTCCTATAAATTGGATATTCATTCTGCATAATAATACGTGTTTTAAATATATCATTTTCATCTGCTAACGTCAATTATAACAACTAACCACGCTCAAAATTGGTTATAATATATAGGTCAGGAAGCGACAGTGTCAGTAAACACTTTGAATAGAGTGATTTCGTATAGTATTTTCGTAGTAATAAACAAAGATAACTTGTTTTTATCATTAATTTTGTTTAAAGAAACCTACTTTTTTCTACAAAATGTACTTGTGTCGAAAGCTGTTTTGGCTTATAATCAAAGTTATGGTTTTTACTTATTATTTATATACATTAATTTTATTTTATTGAAGTGCAAGGAAGGAGATACATCATGAGTTTCATTGATGGAATCAAGGAAAGAGCAAAGCAAAACATCAAAACGATTGTACTGCCGGAGTCTGATGACAGAAGAACCTTAGAGGCTGCGAGCAAAATTTTATCTGAAGGTGTTGCTAACATCGTATTGGTAGGTAATAAGGAAGCAATTGAAAAAGGTGCAGAAGGCCTGGATATTTCTAAAGCTACAATTATTGATCCAAACAACACAGATAAACTTCAGGCATATATTGATATTCTTGTTGAAGTTAGAAAAAGCAAAGGTATGACACCTGAGCAAGCAAAAGATCTTTTAACAAAGGATTATCTATACTTTGCAGTAACTATGGTCAAAGCAGGAGATGCGGATGGTATGGTTTCAGGCGCAGTACACTCAACCGCTGATACACTTCGTCCTTCTCTTCAGATTTTAAAGACAGCTCCAGGAACCAAGCTGGTATCCGGATTTTTTGTAATGGTAGTTCCAAATTGCGAGTTTGGCGAAGAAGGCACCTTTATCTTCTCTGATGCGGGACTTAATCAGAATCCAAATTCAGAGGAGCTGGCAGCAATTGCAGGCAGCAGCGCAAAAAGCTTTGAATTATTAGTTGGCAAGGAACCAATTGTAGCTATGTTATCCCATTCTACAAAGGGAAGTGCAAAGCATCCTGATGTTGATAAAGTAGTGGAAGCTACTAAAATCGCAAAGGAGTTATATCCTGAGTATAAAATAGACGGAGAATTCCAGTTGGATGCAGCCATTGTACCTAGCGTTGGAGCATCCAAAGCACCTGACAGTGATATCGCAGGTAAAGCAAATGTATTAATCTTCCCTGACCTTGATGCGGGAAATATTGGATATAAATTAGCACAGAGACTTGCTAAGGCTGAAGCCTACGGTCCTATTACCCAGGGTATTGCGAAACCGGTAAATGACTTATCAAGAGGCTGCTCAGCAGATGATATCGTTGGTGTTATCGCAATTACAGCAGTACAGGCGGCACAAGTCTAACATACGCAAAGAAGCGAAGTGATATGCTTCGCTTTTCGTAGTCTAGCGTATTGATTTTACTATTATTGTTATTTTAAACTACTGCTCTGAGAAGATCAGAGTAAAACATATTTATTAATAAAAAAAGTGAGGTATGCGTAAATGAAAGTATTAGTTATTAATTGTGGTAGTTCTTCCTTAAAGTATCAGTTGATTGATTCTGATTCTGAGAGAGTATTGGCGGTTGGTATTTGCGAACGTATTGGACAAGACGTAAGCCACTTAAAGCACACACCAGAAGGACAGAGCAAAATTGTAATTGAGACTACTGAAATGAAGAATCATGAGGTTGCTATTGAAATGGTGCTTCATGCATTAACCGATGAAAAGCATGGTGTAATTAAGTCCTTGGATGAAATCGGAGCGATCGGACACCGCGTAGTACATGGTGGTGAGAAGTTTGCTTGCTCTACAATCATTAATGATGAAGTAATTGCAGCTTTAGAGGAATGCAGCGAATTAGCACCTCTTCACAACCCAGCAAACTTAATTGGTATTCATGCATGTGAGAAATTAATGCCTGGCAAGCCTCAGGTTGGTGTATTCGATACTGCTTTCCACCAGACAATGCCTCCAAAAGCTTATTTATATGGTATTCCTCACGAGTACTACAAAAAATATAAGATTCGTAAATACGGCTTCCATGGAACAAGCCATAGCTTTGTATCCAAAGAAACAGCACAGTTCTGCGGCTTAGATATTAATAACTCCAAAATCATCGTTTGCCACCTTGGAAATGGTTGCAGCATCTCTGCTGTATTAAACGGCAAATCCATCGATACCAGCATGGGCTTCACTCCACTTGCAGGTCTTGTAATGGGTACCAGATGTGGTGACATCGATCCTTCTATCATTGAGTTTATGGCTAAGAAGGAAGGAAAGACCCTTGATCAGGTTATGAATGTATTAAATAAAGAATCCGGTCTTCAGGGTATGTCTGAAGTTTCCAGCGATTTCCGTGATTTAAATGATGCAGTAGATGAAGGTAACGAATTAGCTACTATCGCATTCCAGGTATTCTGCTATAACGTAGCAAAATATATCGGTGGCTATGTAGCAGCTATGAATGGTGTGGATGCAATTGCATTTACAGCAGGCGTTGGCGAAAATGACTGGAGAGTAAGAGAATGGGTATGCGAATACTTAGGATACTTAGGCGTTAAGATTGACTTAGAATTAAACAACACTAAGAGCAAGCTTCTTATGCTTACAGGTCCGGAATGCAAGACTAAGGTTTGCATCGTTCCTACCAATGAAGAGTTAGCAATTTCTAGAGAGACTGTAGAATTACTCAAATAAGTAAGAAATAACAAATTTTGATTGACAAATAGTATTTCACTGGTTATAATACAAGAAGCGCGTAAAAAAGAGTTTATTTTATAAATTCTTGTAAAGCAGTGAATATTCGGAGAGATTACAATGCTTATATCTTTGTCAGAAATAATGACTACGAAGGATAAGATAGCAAAGGTCGATGCCCCCATTGAATTGGAGAGTATTGAATACCAAGGTGCTACTTATGGATTCGCTCATAAGGAACCGGTAGAGCTCACAATTACAAATCTTGGAGACAAGCTTGTGATGATCGAGGGCAAAACGAATATTTCTTTGACCCTATACTGTAACAGATGTCTAAAGGAGATTATATATCCGATAGAGATCGAATTTCAGAAAGAAGTTGATTTTAAGCTTTCTGAGGAGGAGCGTACAGACGGTCTGGACGAAACAAATTATATTATTGGATACAATCTGGATGTAGACACATTGATTTATGAAGAAATCTTAATTGATTTCCCCATGAGCCTTTTATGCGATGAGGACTGCAAAGGACTTTGCGAAAAGTGCGGAATAAATCTTAATGAGAATACCTGTGACTGCGACACGCATCATTATGATCCCAGAATGTCAGTAATCCGAGATATTTTTAACAATTTTAAGGAGGTGTGACAGATGTCTATTTGTCCAAAGGGTAAACATTCTAAAGCAAGAAGAGATAGCCGTAGAGCTAACTGGAAAATGACTGCTCCAAACTTAGTAAAATGCAGCAAGTGTGGAGAACTCATGGTTCCTCATAGAGTATGTAAAGCTTGTGGTTCTTACAACAAGAAAGAAATCATTACAGCTGAATAATTGAATGAAACCCTGTCAACCTTGATAATCAATGGTTTGCAGGGTTTTATTTTTTGTGTGATACTAAAATGATACTATTATATTAGGGCTTGCAGCTTCTGGGCTACTTCCATATGCTTATTTGGGTACAAATGGCCATAAATATTTAGGGTGGTTTCAACCTTGTCATGACCTAACCTTTCGGCAACAAGCAGAGGGGAATAACCCAGCTCGATCAATAAGGAAGCATGTGAATGACGTTCTAAGGGAGAAAATTAGGACAAAAAATAAGCCAACAACTGGCTCATCTGTAAATATAACTATTATAAAATTTGTATGAGAAAACAAATATTTTAGCTAGCTTGTATCAGTTCTTTATGCTAGAATTATTCAGACAAACAAAATAATTCTGCAGTTTGGATTATCGAATTATTTCATCGGGTATTTTATATACTACCCAAAAGACAAGCTTAGTTTTCTTTGAGGTGGGATGTGGGTAATAAGAAAAAATTAATTAAACTAATTTCAATATGTCTGATATTCACATTGGCAGCAGTGTGTTTTTTTGTGTACCCAAGTATTTATGAATATCAATGTAAAACACGTAATTTTGATGAATTTGATAAAATAATAACGAGTGATATTTTCAAAAGCACTATTGCAATTGTAAATGAGAAAAAAACTAATAAAGAAAATGTTACAAGTATTTCATATGGAGCTGGTGCTAGTGGAGTTGTTTTTGATTCGGTGGGAGACACTTATTATGCAGTGACGGCGTATCATGTTGTGCAGCATTTTGAAAATATAGATTATATTGTAATACCATATGGAGCACCTACATACTCAGAATACAGTAAAAATAGTGAATCATATGTTTCAAATGAAATGTACTATGGGCAATTTGAAAAAGCCACAGTTGTTTTTTTAGATGAAGAATATGATTTGGCGGTAATTTCGTTCAAATCAAAGGAAACATTAAGTAGGCTTTTATTAAATAAAACTAATCCACAGTATAATGAAAAAATAGCAATTATAAGCAATCCAGAGGGAGAACGATTTATTCAATCATTTGGTGTTATTACATCAAATGATTATTATAATTTTGAAAGCAATGATGGTTTATTACCAATAGATGTCTTTAAACATAATGCATATATTAATCAAGGAAGTAGCGGAAGTGTAGTGTTAAATCAAGAAATGAGAATAGTTGGAGTAAATGTTGGTGGTGGTACGGATTTTTTCAATAGATTTAAATACGGGGTCATGGTTCCGTGTGAATTGATTAATAGGTTTCTTGAAAAGAATGGTTTTAAAAAATA
>JAQZBD010000020.1 GCA_029239235.1 Herbinix sp. | reverse complement strand
CGTTAATTGAAAAGGAGTCGATGAGTATGATTAAAATAGAAGCAATCGTAAGAGAAGAAAAATATGAAGATGTTAAAACAGCATTAAATGATATAGATGTACATGGTATGACTGTATCCCAGGTGATGGGATGTGGTGTTCAGAAGGGTTATACCGGAGTTGTAAGAGGAACTAAGATAGACGTTAACATGCTGCCAAAGATTAAGTTTGAAATCGTTGTTCCGTCTGAGGAATGGATTGATAAGACAGTTAAGGCAATTCGTCAGGCTGCTATAACCGGTAAAAATGGTGATGGTAAAATATTCGTATATAACCTTATGGATACGGTACGAATTAGAACCGGTCAGACTGGTCCGGATGCTATCTATCATGAAGAAACAGTATACTAATCGAAGACAATAGCTTATTAGCATACATTTGAATAATACAACTTTGATGGCCGTGTCCTTGAGACATGGCTATCTCTGTGTCATATGAAAGCTTAATAAAACCAGCCTGCTATTGCCAATACTCAATGTTGGATGATACAGGTTATTTTTTGATTTTGAGACTATCCTGAAATTGATATTTACTGATCCTTAGGTATATAATATTCATGACTGAATAAGCGGAAGAAGAAAGATAAGGGAGGTTTCATATGAGCATAGGATATGCATGTTTAACAATTGGGGTAGAAGATACATCAATAAAAAGCTGTATTATGAGAAATGCCACTGACACCAGATTAAAGGAACTGATTGCCTGGAACCTTAATTCCCTCAATAATATATTGGACTATAATATAGCAAATAATATTAGACTTTTCAGAATTAGCTCGGATTTGATTCCATTTGGCTCCAGTCCAGTGAATAGAGTTCCTTGGTGGGAAATTTTTGAGCAGGAGTTTCAAAGACTGGGGGATAAAATCAGAGCCCATGATATCCGAGTATCCATGCATCCGGGGCAGTATACGGTTCTTAACTCTCTAAATGAAGACGTAGTAAAACGTGCGATTGAGGATTTGAGATACCATGCCAAGGTATTATCCTGCCTAAAAGTAGGGTATGAATGCAAAATAATACTGCATGTTGGTGGAGTCTATGGAGATAAAGAGCAGGCATTGAATCGATTTATCTTCAATTATCAAGGTTTGGAACAGGAGCTTAAGCATCGAATAGTGATTGAGAATGATGATAAATGCTATAACATCCAAGAGGTATTAATGCTGGGATTATCGCAGGATATTCCCGTGGTCTATGATAACCTGCATCATATAGCAAATCCAACGATTGATTTTATGTCTCATAAGCACTGGATTGACCAGTGTAAACAAACCTGGAAGAAAAAAGATGGAATTCAAAAGATGCATTATTCTCAGCAAGATAAGGATAAGAAGCTGGGTTCTCATTCCAATAGCATTAACCTGGATGAGTTTATAGCGTTTTTTCACGAGCTGAATAGAGAAGATATTGATATTATGCTTGAGGTTAAGGATAAAAATTTGTCGGCACTGAACTGTATTCTTTATTTAAAAGATAGTAAGCCCTGCGAATGAGGAAAAGTCTTCTTTTTAGTTTAACAGTATTGGTTGAAAAATAGTATATATTTTCTATAAAAAAAGGACTAATTTACTAAATAATAGTAGAAAAATGGGACAAGAAATGATAAACTAATGAGGTATTAGTGATACCCAGTGACTTTCATTAATAGGGCTGGTTATATGGAAGGAGAGAGCAGTATGGATTCCGAGCAATTTGAGAAATATCAGTTGTTCACAGAAAAGACGATACATAACCTGTCACAGCAGGTTACACAATTAGAAAAAAAATTGGATATGTTTACAAATCTGTTAGAAATCAGTAAATATATCAATCAGTATATTAAAGATCCTAATCTTTTTCCTTTAATTAACGATATGTTGATTGGTGTCTTCGGAGCCAAGTATTCTACCATTTATATTAAGATGAGGGATGAATATTTCGAAGCATCTACCAGGGCGTCAGGTGAAGCAATTGAAGAGGAGAAAAGACTGATTGAGCGTTACCATGAAGAGGAATTCATACTTAATAGCGATACCCCCATTAATTTTGGTCATTCTGAGGAGGATGAGATTCATTCCTGCTTGGGTGTACCGGTGAACGTAGATAACAGACAAATTGCTTTTATTCTGATACAACATAACGAGCCGAATTATTATACAAAGGATCATGCTGTCTTCCTGGCTTTGATTGGCAACCATATTGGTGTGGCAATAGAGAATAATTTCTTATACAAAGAGATTTCAGATAGCGCAAACAGGGATGGGCTTACTGATATCTTCAACAAGCGTTATTTCTTCGAGACCCTGAGGCAAATTACCAATTTATCCAGTATGAACTATTCCATAGTGATGATGGATTTGGATGATTTTAAACAGATAAATGATAACTACGGGCATCCTGTCGGTGATGAGGTTTTAAAGACCGTAGCAAGAATTGTAAAAAGCGCAACACGAGTTAATGATATAGTAGCCAGATATGGTGGAGATGAGATTATTTTATTCTTAAGTAATTTTACAGACAGAGAGAAGGTCTTGCGAAGAATAGAAATAATTCGTAAGGAAATAGAGAGTAATATTATTACGAATGAAACGGTTTCTCTTAGTATTACTGCTAGTTTTGGCGTTTTCATAAAACAAAATGTATTGATGTCCTTGGATGAAGTAATCAAAAAAGCAGATGAGATAATGTACGTCAGTAAAAACGGCGGAAAGAATAAGGTGACCATTGGGTAAGCAGTAATCCTGTTAAAACTTATGTTTTAGCAGGATATTTTATTAACTGCAGGTAATGGGTTTGCATATTAGCTTTTACTATTGTGTTTTTGCCGTATACCAATATTCAGCACTAAGCCTACTGCAATCATTGAACTGATTAATGAGGTAAGGCCATAACTGATGAAGGGCAAAGGAAGACCGGTATTCGGCAAAAGTTTGGTTGCTACGCCGACATTTACGAAGATCTGAAACATGAGATAGGCAGAGACTCCAATGCATATGAGCTTACCCATATAATCGGGAGTTCGTATGGATATAATTAAACACCGCGCTATCAATCCTGCGTAAAAAAGGATGATGAAAAAGCTCCCAATAAATCCGAATTCCTCACCAACAATGGAAAACACAAAATCGCTTTCATTTGCATAGATAGTGCTGTAGTTTTTATCGGTATCAGTATCAGAGGATATCACTTTACCATGAAGACTTCCGGAGGCGATTGCCTCAATTGATTGAAGCTGCTGGTAATCACCGTTTAAATCATCATTCTCATCTGTTGATAAAAATGAAAGTACACGGTTAATCTGATAAGTCTCAATAAACGGAATCTTGACATTAAATACGGCTACAACAACATATAAGGTTACCAAAACAGGCAGTACCAGTGCTATCGCAGTACCAATTACCTTATAACTCATACCTGAGTAATATATCATAAAGCAGAAAATAAACAAAATAGCAATACTTGAACTCAAATGAGGCTCCAAAATGATTAATATCATAGGAACCGCGGCTATCGCAGTTAAAATAACAAGTACGTATAAGCGATCCATCTTACTCTTAAAATAGTTACATAAAAATGCCAAAAAGAGTATCAAAGCAACTTTAGTCAGTTCAGATGGTTGAAATGGTATGCCAAATATTACGATCCATCTCTTCACATTATTTAGATCTGATCCAATGATAAGAGTAAGTCCCAGGATTGAAATCATGATTAGGTACAGGAATACAGACAAACCACAAATAATATGATAATCGATAAATAAGATAACGAGAATAAGTGCATATCCAATTAAGATACCTGCTATTTGTTTGATAACGATTGAATTCAAGTCTTCGCTTGATCGAAAGGCACACTGCTGACAATAGAAGCCTATCCCAATTAAAGCAGTCATGGCCAACACAATAATAACGTCTATTCTTTTGAAATCTATTTTAAGTTTTTCTCTCAAACCTGTTCCTCCATTCAGTCAAAAATTAATTATCTGGGTTATTGTTAATACCACTCTAACTTTTATAAATAAAATGTTTTTGTAAAGGTTATTATTGCCATAATAACCTATCATATTACAAAAGACAAGTTTGATTGTGGAAAAATAATCAAAGGTCAATGAAAAGTTAATGGAAGGTCAATTAAGAAGCAATTAAGGTTAAATAATTCAATGATATTTATTGATTGGGTTGGTTAGTTGTAAAGTTATTTTACCAAGGCTAATATTTGAAATGATTTGAGTAATAATAATATTAGGACGATTAGAAGGATATCAAATTACTAAACTTGCGGAAGTCGTTTCTTCCTATTTAATGCACTACTGAATTAAAGAAACAAAGGGGAAAAATAAGGTTTTATACGCTTCCGACTTAATTTTAATAATATTATTGACTCAGAAATTAAATCAATCGAAAAAATTCGAAATAATTATGGAAACTTTAACTATTGTTGTTGAAAAATTGTTTTAAAATGCTATAATCTAACTAACGACGTATGTCGTAAATATCAAAGGGAGGATTTCTCATGAAGAAAATAGTTGCACTAATCTTAGCGTTGACACTTGCAGGCATGATGTTAACCGGTTGCGGCACCAAAAACACAACATTTCAAATCGCATTAATCACCGACAAAGGAAACATTGATGACAAATCATTTAACCAAGGATCTTGGGAAGGTGTTGTAGCTTTCTGTGAGGAAAATGATATTAAGGATTACCAGTACATTAAACCTGAGGATGCATCTGATACAGGTTATCTTGCAGCAATTGACAATGCAGTTACTGCAGGAGCAAAAGTTATTGTAACACCTGGATTTTTATTTGAAGTACCTGTGTATGAAGCACAGACAAAGTATCCTGATGTTAAATTTATTCTTCTTGATGGCGCTCCTCATACAGCTGACTATGCTTATGAAACAAAATCAAATGTGGCAAGTATCATGTATGCTGAAGAACAGTCCGGTTATTTAGCTGGTTATGCAGCTGTTAAGGATGGCTATACTAAGCTTGGTTTCATGGGTGGTATGGCAGTTCCAGCGGTTGTGGCATTTGGTTATGGTTACCTTCAGGGAGCTGAGGCTGCAGCAGCAGAGCTTGGACTTGCTGATGGATCTGTAGCAGTAACTTACCACTATACAGGCGACTTCGCTGAAACCGATACAAACAAGGCTACCGCTAAGACAATGTATCAAGAAGGAACTCAAGTTATCTTCGCCTGTGGCGGTTCTGTAGGTAAGAGCGTTATGTCCGCAGCTAGTGAAGCTAATGGAAAAGTTATCGGTGTAGACGTTGACCAGAGATATGACAGTGAAACTGTTATCACTTCTGCAACAAAGGGTCTTGGAGCATCTGTTAAGACTGTTCTTGAATCAATCTACAAAACAGACAGCTGGGATACTTATGCTGGAAAAACAACTTATTTCAATGCTTCTAATGCTGGTGTAGGTCTTCCTACAGTTGTAATCGGAGATGACAAAGCGGACGCATTTGGTCGTTTTAATTCTTTTGACAAAGCAGCTTATGATGCAGTTTATGCAACTCTTGCTGATGGCTCTGTATCATTAGTTCGTACTCTTACAGTAGCAGATCCAAATGGTATTGCTACAGCAGATGAGCTTACAACTGGACTTAACCTGAAAAAAATTGCTATAACTACAAGATAGTTGTACAAAGTTAAGTGATGAACAATCGCAAAGTGGCTTAGAATCTTTTGAACAAGTGGATTAACAAGTTGATTCACTTGTCATGAATAAGATATGAAATTGGGCTGCTGCAAATGCAGCAGCCTCTTTTTATGAGTAGGATTGCGATTCGTTCCTGAACAAGACCTCCTTTTGGAGACAAATCTAAATAACTAAGATGATTTGGCAATTGCAAAACAATAATTTTATGAACACAATAGTTTGTAAGTGTTTTGTGATTCCTACCATAAAGATTATAGTGAGGTAAACATGGAAAATTATATTATTGAAATGCTTCACATAACCAAAGAGTTTCCAGGTATTATTGCAAATGATGATATTACTCTTCAGTTAAAAAAGGGTGAAATCCATGCACTTCTTGGAGAAAACGGAGCAGGTAAATCTACCTTGATGAGTGTTCTTTTTGGCCTTCATCAGGCGGAAAAGGGCGATATAAAGAAAAATGGTGAAGTGGTTAGAGTCAACAACCCAAAGGATGCGAACAATCTTGGTATCGGTATGGTTCACCAACATTTTAAATTAGTTGAAATTTTTACTGTCCTGGAAAATATTGTTTTAGGCGTAGAGCCTAGTAAAGTTGGCTTCTTGCAAAAAAAGGAAGCTAGAGAAAAAGTAATTCAATTAAGTAAGAAATACGGATTGCACGTGGATCCGGATGCAATAGTAGAAAAGATTTCAGTTGGTATGCAGCAGCGTGTTGAGATTTTAAAGATGTTATATCGTGAGAATGATATCCTTATATTTGATGAACCAACGGCAGTCTTAACACCTCAGGAAATTGATGAGCTGATGGATATTATGCGAGGCTTTGCAAAGGAAGGAAAATCAATATTATTCATCACCCATAAGCTGAACGAGATCATGTCGGTTGCCGATCGTTGTACAGTTCTTCGTAAGGGAAAATGTATCGGTACTGTTGAGATAAAAGACACCACAAAAGAAGAGCTTTCCAGGATGATGGTTGGCAGAGATGTTAACTTTGTGGTTGAGAAGCTAAAAGAAAGAGTTGGAGATGTGGTGCTTCAAGTTAATAATGTAACTGTACCGTCAAAAGTTAGTAAAAAGGATGCAGTAAAGGATATCTCCTTTGAGGTAAGAGCGGGCGAGATTGTTTGTCTTGCAGGTATTGAAGGGAATGGACAATCCGAGCTTATTTCTGCAATCACCGGCTTAGAGAAAATGAGTAAAGGTAAGGTGGCACTTTGTGGAAAAGATATTACAAAAGCCCCGATTCGTGTACGTACAAAGGCTGGTATAAGCCATATCCCCGAGGATCGTCATAAGCACGGTTTAGTGCTCGATTATTCACTGGAAGATAATATGGTACTGCAGCGCTACTGGCAGCCAGAGTTTCACAGAGCAGGATTTATTAAAAGACAGGCAGTTAGATCCTATGCTGATGGTTTGATTAAACAGTATGATGTTCGTAGCAGCCAGGGTGCACTTACTATTACTCGCGAAATGTCTGGCGGTAACCAGCAAAAGGCTATTATAGCACGAGAAATTGATAAAGATCATAAGCTCCTTATTGCGGTTCAGCCAACCCGTGGTCTGGATGTAGGTGCCATTGAATTCATTCATAAGCAGTTAGTTGCAACCCGTGATGCGGGTAAGGCAGTATTACTCATGTCCCTAGAGCTGGATGAAGTTATGGAAGTGAGTGATCGTATCCTTGTTATGTATGAAGGTGAGATTGTAGGAGAGTTAAATCCAAAGGAAATCACAGTTCAGGAATTAGGTCTCTATATGTCAGGCGCAAAACGAAATATGGAAAAGGAGAAGTCCTATGCAGAATAATCAAGTTTCTCCCAAATTCAAGGATAAGATAACAGGTATTACAAAAAGCAAGGCCATTTCTACTTTTACCGCAGCTTTACTAGCCATAGCCTTAGGTTTAATCTTTGGATTTATTGTAATGATCGTAGCAAAACCGGAGAATTCCTGGTATGGCTTTACAACGATGCTCTTTGGTGGATTTAGACGTCTTGGTGACGTATTCTATTATGCTACACCAATTTTGATGACAGGTCTTTCCGTAGGTTTTGCTTTTAAGATGGGATTGTTCAACATCGGTGCTTCAGGACAATATACCATGGGTTTGTTTTTTGCATTATATGCAGGCTTTATGTGGGAGCTTCCTACTGGTATCCATTGGATTGTATGTATTCTTGCCGGCATGGTAGGTGGTATGATCTGGGGCTTTATTCCGGGTATCTGTAAAGCACTTTTTAATGTGAATGAAGTTATTACATCCATTATGTTTAACTATATCGGTATGTATCTGGTTGATATGTGGGTGCAGGACAATGCTACCATCTATATTTCCTCAAAAACTAGGACAGCTTATTTACCAGCCTCAGCCCAGATCCCATCCCTGGGAGTTACAAATTCAAACGTTAACTTTTCAATTATTATAGCAATTACTCTGGCAGTCATTCTTTACATTGTATTAAATAAGACAACCTTTGGGTATGAGCTACGAGCAACCGGCTTTAATAAGCATGCCAGCAAATATGCAGGTATGAATGATAAGCGTAATACAATACTTACTATGCTGATTGCCGGAGCTTTCGCAGGTCTTGGTGGAGCTTTTGCAATCCTGGCACCTTCCACGATTGCTGGCAGCAGTATGACCTATGAGCCTATTAACGTAATAGCTGCAAACGGTTTTAACGGTATTGCGGTAGCACTTTTAGGCAGCTCTAATCCAATCGGTATTATCTTTTCTGCTATCTTTATCTCCCATATTCAAAGAGGTGGAACGATTGTTAGTAGTTTATTCGGTTACAAACCGGAAATTATTGATGTAGTAATTGCGGTTATTATTTATTTCTCTGCCTTTGCTATGTTGATGAATTCAAATATTGCCAGAATGGTTCGAAAGAGAAGGCTGGCAAAAGAGGAGTCAGGAAGCGTTAACAGCAATAGAAAGCAAAATAGGAAAGGGGCGTAATCGATGGATACAATTTATTATTTGGTACAAAATATGCTTCCGATAGCGGTTCCCCTGCTTTTGGTTGCTCTGGGTGGTATGTTCAGTGAGCGAAGCGGTGTTATTAATATCGGTCTGGAAGGTATTATGTTATTTGGCGCATTCTTCGGATGCCTCACGGTATATGGTATTCAAAGATCCGGAATGGGACCTCAGACAATCTTAATTATTGCGATGCTGATCTCAGCTGTTGCCGGTATTCTTTTCTCAATGCTATTATCTTTTGCAGCAGTTAATATGAAAGCTGATCAGACAATTACAGGAACAGCTTTAAATATGTTAGTTCCCGCTATCGTATTGCTGTTTTCTAAGATGAAATTCAACAGCGATGGTATTACAACGGATGTTAACTTCTACATTCAGCAGGTACCGGGACTGAGCAGCATTCCGGTGTTGGGAGACTTATTCTTTAAGAAGACCTACGTTACGGTTTACATCGGATTTTTATTCCTGGCAATTGCAACGATTATTTTTTATAAAACAAAGTTTGGTCTCAGATTACGTGCCTGCGGTGAGCATCCACAGGCAGCTGATTCTGTTGGTATCAATGTATATGTGATGAGACACGCAGGTGTTGCATTATCTGGATTCCTTGGCGGTATTGGTGGTTTCTTCTATTCCGTTGGAGTAATGGATGGTAATACAAACGGACATACCGGTGTGGCAGGCTTTGGTTTCCTGGCACTGGCAGTTATGATCTTCGGTCAGTGGAAGCCTCTTAAGATAATGTTCGCAGCATTATTCTTCGCTTTCTTAAGAATCCTTGCTTATTCCGTTGCACTGATTCCGTTCCTGCATAACTTGAATCTTAATCAAACTTACTTCAAGATGCTGCCCTATGTGGCAACCATGATCGTACTTATCTTTACTTCTCAGAAGTCAAGAGCTCCAAAGGCGGAAGGTATTCCTTACGATAAGGGCAGAAGATAAGAATATAGGAATACGATAGGAATAGATGATAAGAAGTAAAGTAAGAACAGTAACTCAAATATATAACTGCATAACAAGATGAATCAAATTGATGATTCATTTAATGTATATGAAAAGCGTCAGAGCATTCTCAAAAGAGAACGTTTCTGGCGCTTTGTATATCCAGATAGTCGATTTCCTTCGCAAAGGGTATGTACAGGTATGCAAATAATATCCTGGTCATTTAATGCCCTCTTCAAATTTTTGGGTTTCAAGATGGTATGGAATTTGAAATCATCTTTTTTAAAATTAATGAATTTATAAGTTTTTATATCGGTGAATATATGTTATAATTTGCATTGATTTATAATGATTATTAATCAAGAGCAAAGAGGTGTTAAAACGTGTTTTTGGTGTAATAATGTGAATTATGGGAAAGTATAATCCACATCCGATACCCAGTGGGAGATCGGACAAACAATCGTTTATATAAACAAAATATGAAATATCTATGATTTTTTACGAATAACGTACATTTTCAATATGAGATATGATATACTGTAACAATTCATAGAGGATCGTGTGAAAATAAAAAACAATTTACTCATCCGGTGCGTAGCGGCTCCGCGGTCGAACGACCGTTAGTGTGAAACCTAGTGCTTTGCGGTCAAATGATTGTTATCAGGAGGATACATGTTCGGTTATGTTAATGTAAATAAAGCTGAATTAAAGGTAAAGGATTTTTTCAAGTATAAGGCTTACTATTGCGGCTTGTGCAAGACCTTACATCAAAGGTATGGGCGCTTTGGACAGATGACCTTATCCTATGATATGACCTTTTTGGTTATCCTATTAACCTCCCTTTATGAAAGCGAGACAAAAAAGACTGCTGACCGCTGCATTACCCATCCGGTGAAAAAGCATGATACTCTAATCAATGAAATAACCGAGTATGTAGCGGATATGAATATTGCACTTTCCTATCATCATTTACTGGATGATTGGCAGGATGAAAAAAATTTCTTAGGCTTAACCGGTGCAAAAGCTCTGGAAAGTGCTTATAAAAAAATAAATAAGAGATATCCTAGACAATGTAAGGAAATTAGTGAATCACTTAGCCGGTTAGCAGAGTGTGAAAAAAGTAAGGAAGAAAATATCGATGTTGTATCCAGATGTTTTGGAGAATTGATGGCAGCCTTATTCACCTATAAAGAGGATAGATGGCAGGACAGCTTGCAGGAGGTAGGCTTTTACCTTGGGAAATTCATTTATATTCTGGATGCTTATGATGATATCGAGAAGGATCGTAAGCACGGCAGCTACAATCCGTTGCTTATAAGTAGTGAGAAAGAGACCTTTCAGGAGGAATGCCGGAGGATGCTGACTATGATGATGGCAGAATGTACAAGAGCCTTCGAGAAACTTCCCTGCTTGTTGGATATTGATATATTAAGGAACATTCTATATGATGGTGTTTGGACAAAATTTGAGCAAATAAATACAAAACGAAACCAGGGTGTGAAGACGCCCATAGAGGAAGGGACAAAAGTATGATAGCAAATCCATATCAGGTTCTTGGAGTATCCACGAATGCCTCCAATGACGAGATTAAAAAAGCATATCGGGAATTAAGCAGAAAATATCACCCGGATTCCTATGTAAATAATCCGCTGGCGAGCCTTGCTGAAGAAAAATTCAAAGAGGTTCAGGAAGCTTACGATCAGATTATGAAGGAACGTGAGAATGGCTATGGCGGAGTGGGTAATTCCGGTTACAGCAATACCGGTTCTGGGAATTCAGGCTATGATGCTCCTGAGCTAAGTACAGCGGCTAGTTATATCAATAGTGGAAGATTCCGCGAGGCTTTGGATATCCTATCAAGAGTACCGTTTAAATCCGCAAGATGGTATTATTACAGTGCAGCAGCAAATGCAGGTATTCGTAATAATCTTGTGGCTGTAGACCATGCGAGACAAGCGGTTAATATGGAGCCGGACAATCAGGAATACCGTGCTTTTCTAAATCAAATTGAATGGCAGGGACAAAGATACCAGAACAATCGATATAATCCTACCGGTTATGGCGGTGGCGGTATGGGTAGATATGGTACCGGAAATTTATGTTGTGATTTGTGGTGCGCGGATAGTTTATGTGAATGTATGGGAGGAGATCTCATTTCATGCTGTTAAATTCGAAGAAGCTTGCATTTTTAGGACTTTTACTTGCAATTGATGATTTACTAATCATATTGAGCGGTATCATAGAGTTTAATACGATGTTTCTTCTTGCTGCTGCCTCCTTTTGTGTCGGAATTGCAATTCGTGAGAGCAGTAAACAAATTGGTCTTGGCTTTTTGGTGGCAAGTATCTTAATCGGGCTGATGCTTGCTCCGAATAAGCTTTATTGTATCACTTACGGAGCATTTGCAACTTATATCCTGATTACTGAGTATGCATTTGATATGTTAGTACGGGTACAGAATATCAGTCAACGGAAAATACTTTTCTGGGTTATTAAATACATAACCTTTAACATTATGTATATTCCAATTCTAATCTTCCTGCCTAAGCTTTTCTATCAGGGAGAAATTCATACAGGGTTATACCTGGGATTCATCCTGGCAGGTCAGGCAGCACTCTTTATATTTGACAGAGCCTACGACTATTTCCAACGTTTTGTCTGGGGAAAGTTTAGGCACAACCTAAAGCTTTAATAGGAATAAGTTGATTTAATGACAGAAAGTTGATAACTTTCTGTCATTTGTTCATAAAGCAGTAACAGGAGATGGTTCTTGGTAATAGCATATGTTATAAGGAAAAATCTTATAAGAGGTAAGATATATGAAATTAAAAAAGCCAATTATTAATGTACAATATAATTCCCCGGTGATATTAACCTTTGCACTGGTATCCTTACTAGTGCTCTTGGTAGGAAGGCTAACGAATGATGCGTCCACCAGCCTGTTCTTCTGCGTATACCGATCTTCCTGGGCAGATTTTTTGACCTATATTCGCTTATTCGGGCATGTGTTAGGTCACGCCAGTTGGAGCCATTTTTCCTCTAATATGGTATTGTTTTTGGTGTTGGGACCAATGCTGGAAGAGAAATACGGATCAAAACCATTGCTAGCGATGATGGTGATTACCGCTGTGGTATCCGGTGTAGCCCATTTGGCATTATTTCCAAACACCGCTTTGTTGGGAGCCAGCGGAATTGTGTTTATGATGATTGTTCTATCCTCCGCTGCAGGAATGGAGAATGGGAAAATTCCGATCACACTAATCTTGGTTATCATTATTTACTTAGGCAGTGAAGTGATGCAAAGTCTTGATAACAGTGATGGAATCGCTCATATTACTCATATAGTTGGTGGTATCTGTGGTGCTGGGTTTGGGGTGCTGATGAATCGGAAGCGAAAAGGATGACACGGGGAGTTTCTTATTCTTTAAGTCAAGGAATTAGTATAGGATAATAGGACTAATAGGACCTTCAAAAAATCTACCAAGCTACCGAAATAATATTTGTTACTGTTAATTAGTAACACCACATAGCACCATAATGAATTTTGGAAATATGAAAAGTTAAAATAAAATACCGATACACTTCTTGAAACTCAAATTTTACAAAGCCATAACACAATTGTAAAGGCTTTGTGAGGGTTATGTGAAATGTCTCTACAACCTCTTTTATCTTGACGATATATTGTTATAATATGGCTGAAATGTAATTTTGACGGTAACAATAACCGGTCAAAAATGACAGCCAAACGCTTATTGGAGGTATATTATGAGACAATTATATCGGTTTTTTTCAATTTTATTATGTGTAAGCTTCATTTCTGTAGGAAATTGTGGTAAAATAAGTCGAAACGATAACCAGGCTACCTATAGTGCTACGAACACCATGTCAACGAGCAGCACAGCAGGAACAAGCACAGCTGGGACAAGCACCACTACAGCTGCTGCGGCTTCTACTCTATCAGCTGAGCCATATTTTGCAAAGCAATGGGCTCTGTATAATGACGGCACCTTTACTGTGGAGTCTGGAACCTCTAATACGATGCCAGAGATGCCAACGATTACGAAGCCCGAACAAGGCGGAACAAATAATTGGAACAACAGGGATGGTTTTAGGGCACAGCTTCCGGGAGGAAGAACTGGAGGCAATACTTCTTCAAGAACCAGAAGACTCTCCTATACAAGGTATGCCACACGTCAGATTACGGCTGTTGCAGATATCGATATTGATGCGCCAGAGGCTTGGGCTGTGGTAGGAGATAGTGGAAGAGATGTCGTTATCGCTGTCATTGACACAGGAATTGATTATACCCATGAGGATTTATCAAATGCTATCTGGACTAATACGAAGGAAGTAGCGGGAGATGGAATTGATAATGATGGAAATGGTTATATCGATGATATCTATGGCTGGGATTTTTATAACAATCAGGCATTTAAGGTAACAACCAGCACTTCAGAATATGATCACGGTACTCATGTGGCCGGAATAATTGCTGCATCCGCTGAGAATGAAGTTGGTATTGCCGGAATCAATGCAAATGATCATGTAAAAATCATGACCCTTAAAGTGCTTGGAGGAAACAACGGAAGCGGAACAACGGATGCAGTTGTGAACGCGATCAAATATGCGGAAAGCATGGGAGCTTCGATCTGTAATCTCAGCTTTGGTACAGGAACCTATGATGCCTCCTTAGAGGCAGCAATCAAAGATTCCGGCATGTTATTCATCTGTGCGGCAGGTAATGCTACCAGAACTATGACAGGAGACAATACAGATAATAATCCAATCTATCCTGCATCTTTTGACCTTGATAATATCATATCGGTAGCCAATGTTACTTATGATGGTACCTTGGATACTACCTCAGATTATGGTACGACAAGTGTTGATCTCGCGGCACCGGGCACTTATATTTACAGCACAGTATCAGGGAACTCCTATGAATATATGACAGGAACCTCAATGGCGGCTCCTATGGTTACAGCAGTAGCAGCCATGGTATACTCCTATCAGGAGGATTTAAGCCTATCAGAGGTAAAAGATAAACTCTTATCCTCAGTCACTAAACTTACTTCCTTGGATGGAAAAGTAGCAACCGGAGGTATGTTAAATGCCTACAATGCAGTAACCTCGAATTAAGTGCTAATTAACGATTGCAAATTCAATATAGGATTACCGGGTTATCAAACTGATATGTGAAATTACATGGAGGTATATTACATATCCAAAATACAAAGGAAAGGTAAAATGGATAGAATAATGTACAAGAAGAATGGCAAAGTAAACACAAGCAGAGTATACATATCAGCAATACTCTTAGTCTTTGCACTAGTTGTATTCGCCCATGCGAAGACAGTCAGTGCAGCAAGCAGTATCACCGTTACAGAAATCAACTATATAGATAGTACGATTACCTTAAAAGTAAATGGTGACACAAAGGTCTATTTTTCGGACTCAAAGAAAACTACTTGGGATACCGTACCCGGAGATATCGGAAGTGACGGTAAAATAACAATGGATATTTCCTGGATCTCAACCTCAAAAAATTATGTAATTACGTTTAAAGGTGATGTATCAACGGAGATAGTTTCTGTAACCATACCCAAGCAAGCCACTAATTTTAAGGCGACCTTTAATAAAGTAAAAGGTACGGTAACCTTCACAAATGCAGGTACACGTACTGTTGAATGGCGTAAGGATGGAAGTTCCACCTGGAATACGGTAGATACGAACACCTTTGCGACACAACTCAGTTATCTCTATAATAATGGAGCTACACTCAAGTTTCGTTTGGCTCCGGTGAAAGGTACCGGAAGTACGGATGTAGGAGCTCGTGCCAGCAAGGAAGTATCCGTAGCCATTACAAAGAAGGCCTCAGCACCATCAGTTTCAGTTAACGGGTCAACATTTTCTATTGCAGTGAAGAAGGGAATGGCATACCGTACAGTGAATGCTGACAGTACAACGTCAGACTGGACGACGATTAGCAGCTCAGCGGATTTACTCTTATCTGATGTAGCCGCAAAGGCGATGTATAAGAGTTCATCAACAACACAGTCAAAGGTTACACTCCAATTCAGGACGAACGCCACCTCCTCCTCTATGGTATCCAAGATAGCAACGGTTACGGTACCGGTTCAGGAAGCCCCTCCAAGTGAGGATACCTTTGGTATTTCCTTAAGCTATCTAAGCTCAAACAGCTTGTCCTTAACGGTTAAGGCAGCGAGCAGTACGGTTCCTTTTGAGTATACGATAGTGGAAAAGGATGATGAGTTAAGTTATTCCTCTGCAAGCTGGGCTACGATTTCCTCCAGTACCGCAGTTACCTTGACTAAAACAAAAGCGCCTGTTGGATCTCGCATTTATGTGAGGAAAAAAACCATAGCGGCAACAGATACTGTGGACTTTGCGCTTGCGTCCAAGGAAATTAACATCACGGGAACATCAGGTGTTGTATATCCGGATGCATTGACAGCATCGACCATAACTACATTGATCACTACTGCAGGTGTATGCCGAAGTGATGATAGCTCAACCTACCTATCCTTTGCACTCTATAGTCCTACTTCAACAACAGTGTCAGCAGTTAAATTGATCGATGCTTATGGAATTAGTATTGGAACTGTAACCAGCAAGAGTACGGTGTCAAAGAATACGGCAAGTACAGGCGTTAATGATAAATACATAATTACTACAAAGATCACCTCAACCAGTGCCATTGATGCTGCTACAGAGAAGCTTCTCTATGCAGAGCTTACCCTGGCAAATTCAGAGGTAATCACAAGCACTGATCAAGCCGGGCTGCGCTTATATATTTATCCAAAGTCAATCGTAAATAATCCGGATGACAAGGATGATTACACGGATCAGTTCAAACGTATTTACCTGTCAACTGATAGTGAGGATGAGAAGAGTTTCAAATTCCAGCTTGACTTCGGTACAAGTAAGATCGCTGATAAGTCTGCGGTGAATGTATTTACATCTGAAAGCGTTGCGATTAGCTCCATGAAATTTGATGGATATACATTAACAAAGGATACTGACTATTCCGTGGTTTATGGAAGCTATGTTAATGATGATGACGAAACAGTTTCAACAGCTACCGTTACGGTTAATGTGGCAAACTTTGAAGCTTCATCCTTAATTGATATCACGGACACGAAGGAACCTTTGGTTATTACCCTAAATAACGGCGAAAAACTTAAGGAAAATATATATATCACGCTGGTAAATACAGCAACCTTAAACGATGCACCGGTTGCATGGTCAATTACAGAAGGAAGCTTAAAGGAAACAACTACCTCGACGGTAACCAATACGGATGGTACGACAACCACAGTAACTCAGGAAGTAGTTAGCTTTACCTTAGACTTAACCCTGTTTGACAAATCCTATGGGGTGAGTGTTGCCGATGTTACCTGGGGCGGAACCTCCGTCTTTGGATCAGCTGAAATATCAGGCGGAAAAGCAACCATTTATCTTTCCAATGCAAAAGTAAATAAATTATCTACCACCTCTTCAGACACAAAGAATATTGTGATTACACTCAGCAATGGCTATGCAATTAAAACCGGCTGCAAGCTCACAATATTGAACAAATCTTAAGACTTCGGATGAGAAAGGAAAGGTGAAGGGAAATGAAGAAATTATTAACTGCAATCTGCGTCATGTTCTTTCTGTGTCTCATGCCCTCAGGTACTGCCTCTGCCGCTACGGCAACTGCGGTATCGATCGGAGCAATTGACTATGACAATTTGACACTGCAGGTTTATTATAACAACAACGCAATTGTATCTTATTCCACCGATAAGAAGAACTGGACAGAGTTGGAGGGAATGTACGATAATACAACCTCCTCCTACTTTATGGACATCTCCTGGCTTTCTGCAACGTCAGATCAGACCTTATATTTTAAAGGTGATGTAGTAACCACGATAAAGGCGGTGATCTTGCCTTCACAAAACACATCATTTAAAGTAACCTTTGATGCAGTGGAGGAAGAGTTTACCTTTGACAATGCGGAGGAAGCGGATAGCTTTCAATGGCGAAAAACATCCGATTATGCTTGGAATGAGGTAAGTATGAATGAATCCTATTCTTCCTATAAAACCTTTATGAGTAATATTGAAAAATTCCGGGTAAAGGGTGCATCAATCGTTATTCAACTTCCACAGGTAAAAGGAACCAATAACAGCAATGTAGGCAGAAGACCAAGTAAAGCAATTACAATCAATATTGCTGCCAGAGCTGCTGCACCATCCATTAAAGTGAATTCTTCCAAACTAACACTTAATACTACCTCTTCCATGGAATATTATGATTCGGCATCAGGGCTTTGGATGGAGTGTGATGGTGCTATGTCTGTGGAAGAGATTGCACCAAAAGCGTTATATGCAAAGGGTGGGAACAATGTCACTTTAAAGATTCGTAAAGCGGCAACAACTTCAGTGACCTATTCCAAGACGGCAACAATTAATATTCCGGGACAGGCGGCTGCGCCTAGCATCGGAGGGGATACCTCGGACTGTAAATATTATTACCTGAACTCAAAGCTGATGTTGCAGTTTAATACAGCAACGACCACGAATGTGTATCAATATGTGATAGTGAAATCAGGTTCTACCTTTAACGAGTCAACAGCTAGCTGGAAATCAGTGACTTCATCAAAGCTTATTACATTATCCGGCAGTTCTGCACCGTCAGGAGCTACGGTTTATATTCGTAAAAAGGGTACGGATGCAACAGGTAGTGTAGATTTGGTATTGTCTTCAGCGGTGAATAGCTTTACAGTAACTTATTAAGACAATTCATAGAAACCATTTTGTGAATTCACTATTATAATGTCTTTTCTTAGCGTTGCATATTGCTAGTATCTATCACCCATAGGAATAATTTCAGTATATCTGATTTCCAGGGGTTCCAGCTGGGTGGAATAAGTAAGGGAACCATTTTCAGTACTGCAGAAATATTGATGGAAGCCTGGTGAAGATTGATTTGACAATATCTGATAGTCTGCATTTGACATTGGAAGACCCCCAAAGGTGACCCATTTATCATAGGAGCTACCTTGCTCTGTGTTAACATAATACTCCTTGATAAGGTATCTGGCTCCGGTTAGATTGGTCAATGTAATCAATAGATCCAGCTTTTTATTCATATCAAATGGAGTATATCTGTTTAATGGTGACATATCGAATATATCACCATCAGCAAAAATATTGCTGATGTGAAGATAATGATAAGATATAATCTTAAAGCTATGGTTATCCCTTGTTATAAAATACCCTTCACCGTTTGCAATTAATTCATTGCCTAACTTGCTGGCGAATTAAAAAGAATAAAATACGCTCTTTTTAATACCGTTCATGGTGTAGATACCCATTCCACCATGGTACAGAGACTCAGGCAGCGCATTTTCAGTCAATCGGTATATCACATCTAGTCACAGGAATGAAAATACTTCTTGCCTTATGCATGTTTTTACTTTATTATAGTATAAAAATGCAGGAGGATTGAGACATGGATCAATTTAGCAATGTTACCGTCATAAAAAAGGCGAATGTATATTTTGGTGGAAAGGTTACTAGCAGGACTGTGGTATTAGAGGACGGAGAGAAGAAAACGCTTGGGATTATGATGCCAGGTGAATACGAATTCGGTACCGAGAAGAAAGAGATTATGGAGATCCTGGCCGGTGATTTGGACGTGAAATTACCTGGAAGTGAAGAATGGATTAATATTAAGGGCGGACAAGCCTTTGAAGTAGCTAATAACTCTAAGTTTCAACTCATTGTAAAGGAACTGACGGATTATTGTTGCTCCTATGTAACCGAGTAGAAATAGTGAAGCCGTATCGAAGCTAAGCTTAGTGAGGTCACGGCACCTCTTTATAATCGGAATACAACATTAGACGAAGATATGGCGTAGCTTTTATGCTACGCCACGTTTTTTTTATAATAAAATTGTTGTATAGAGACTGCTTATAACTGTGTTTTTACTTGATTTTATTAATTACAGTCTTTCCACCCATATATGGCTGCAATGCCTTTGGAATGTTTACAGAACCGTCAGCATTTAAGTTGTTTTCCAAGAAAGCAATTAACATACGAGGTGGTGCAACCACGGTGTTGTTTAGGGTGTGAGCGAAGTACTTGCCGTCCTCACCGTTAACACGGATCTTTAAGCGGCGTGCCTGAGCATCTCCTAAGTTAGAGCAGCTTCCTACCTCAAAATATTTCTTCTGTCTTGGGGACCAAGCTTCAACGTCAAAGGATTTAACCTTTAAATCAGCTAAGTCACCGGAGCAGCACTCCAGGGTTCTTACCGGAATATCCAGGCTGCGGAAGAGATCTACGGTGTTCTGCCATAATTTATCAAACCATGCCATGCTGTCTTCTGGCTTACATACTACGATCATTTCCTGCTTTTCGAACTGATGGATACGGTATACGCCACGTTCCTCTAAGCCGTGAGCACCCTTTTCCTTACGGAAGCATGGAGAGTAGCTGGTTAATGCCTGAGGAAGGGAATCCTCTGTGAGGATGGTGTCGATATATTTACCGATCATGGAATGCTCGCTGGTACCGATTAAGAATAAGTCCTCACCCTCAATCTTGTACATCATAGCTTCCATCTCTGCAAAGCTCATTACACCGGTAACTACTTCACTACGGATCATGTAAGGAGGAATACAGTAGGTAAAGCCACGGTCAATCATGAAATCTCTCGCATAGGAGATAACAGAAGAATGGATTCTTGCAATATCACCCATTAAATAATAGAAACCGTTACCGGCAACCTTTCTTGCGCTGTCAAGGTCGATACCATTAAAGCCTTCCATAATCTCAGCATGGTAAGGAATCTCAAAATCAGGAACCACAGGCTCACCATATTTTTTAACCTCAACATTATCGCTGTCATCCTTACCAATTGGTACGCTTGGATCAATAATGTTTGGAATTATCATCATTATTTTTTTGATCTTTTCGTCCAGTTCTGCTTCCTTAGCTTCTAATTCTGCAAGGCGTTCAGAATCAATAGTCACTTGTTTCTTAAGTTCCTCTGCTTCCTCCCTCTTACCCTGTGCCATCAAACCGCCGATTTGCTTAGAAATCTTATTTCTTTCAAATCTTAAATTATCTGCATCTTGCTTGGTGTTTCTGTTTTCTACGTCCAGCGCAATTACCTCATCCACCAAAGGTAATTTGTTGTCCTGAAATTTATTTTTGATATTCTGCTTTACAATCTCAGGATTCTCTCTGACAAATTTTAAATCTAACATGTTATTGCCTCCAATCCGCTACACCTGGTAGCTTTCAATCTTTTCGTATTCCACGAACACTGTTGGAAGAATTCCTTCCTGTAGTGATAGGTTGGTGGGTTTAGCATATAAAAACGCATAAAAAAAATCCCTCCACGCCATGTTATAAAACATGGGACGAAAGGAATCCGCGTTGCCACCCAAATTGCTGAAACTATCATTCAGCCACTCAATAGTACGCTAAAGGGTACCAGCCTTTCGACTCTTCGCCGACAGCTCCAAAAGTGGAAAGATTCATTCTTTCACCGGTTCGCACCAATCACCGGCTCTCTGCAGAAAATCTGAAATCGTAGCTTTTATCAACACTGTTTTTCACATATTGCATCTATTATATAACTGTTTAGGCCGCATTGCAAGAAAAATTTGAGTCTGTAAAATTTGGAAATAAATTTCGCAAATTGGCCTAAATTGAAGTAGGAATATTAAAACTTTATAACCTTGGGCTCACCTGTATAGGAGTAAATCGTAGCGGTAGCATCTTGTAAATACAATACCTCTGTGTTACCATCATCAGCTGCATATCTGGATTTAAGGCTAGGGTTCTCATCCAGCATATGCTGTTTTGCTTCAATACGATCATCTGAAATAGCATTGGCTTCAATGCGAATCCAGGTTCCATCCTTTGACATACCGCAAATTTCAATCTTAGGGTTTTTGATAAGCTGTTTGAAAACATCTTTTATTCTACCGGTTTGAAAATAGAATTTATCCTCAAAAATATCAATTGCACCAAAAGGTCTCACTCTGGGCTGGTCACCTTCTGTTGTTGCCAGATAGAAAGTTCCGCATTTCTTTAAATACTCATATACTTCTCTCATATGATTGTTCCTCCGTATAATTTATATTGCTTTGCGATTTCACATACGATATAATTATATCGTGTATATTAGAAATATCAACTACGATATTTTAATAAAGTAAGTATCTTTTAGGATACTGTAAATATCTCATTAGATAGAATATATCTTTTATAGTATTGAAAAGTAATCTTACATAATATAAACAAAGGAAACATATTTAGCATGTACAGGAATGGAGAAACTATGCAAGACGATCTATTTGGGATTTGTCCTTACGTGACAGCTCAAAAATTATTAACTGGTAAATGGACCTTATTGATTTTACATCACCTTAGTGTTAAGATTATGCGTTTTAATGAGCTGCAGCGGGCATTGCCGGAGCTAACTCAAGCTACTCTTACAAAGCAATTACGCATGATGGAAGAGAATGGCTTAATTACAAGAACTGTTTACAATCAGATTCCGCCAAAGGTAGAGTATGGGCTGAGTGAGCTTGGGATTCAGTTTCAGCCGGTACTGGATGCACTTGAGGTATGGGGAAGTCAGTATATTAATTTCCTGAAAGAAAAAATTCAGGAGGGTATTAATAAATAACTAAAAATATCGGTGTTAATTTTATAAAAATTGTATAAAACTACTATTTGCAAAGAGGAATTATTGTAATACAATATGTGTAAAATAATAATGATTATCATTTTCGAAATGTAGGAGGAAGAGCTATGAAAGTAGTAGTTATTGGATGTACACATGCCGGAACAAGTGCAGTTAAGACAATTTTAAAAGAGAACCCGAAGGCAGAGATAACAGTATTCGAACGTAATGATAATATATCCTTTCTATCCTGTGGCATTGCCCTATATGTAGGAGGAGTGGTAAAGGATGCAGCAGGCCTATTCTACTCGAACCCGGAAGAGCTGCAAAATATGGGTGCGAAGATATACATTAAGCATGATGTAAAAATTGTTGATACACAAGCAAAAAAAGTAGTGGCTGAAAACCTAATAACCGGAGAGCGTGTCGAGGTAGCATACGATAAGCTGGTCAATACTACAGGCTCCTGGCCTGTAATTCCACCAATTCCCGGTATAGAGAGTAAGAATATCTTATTATGTAAGAACTATGAGCAGGCAAATGAGATTATTCGTCAGACGCAAAATGCAAATAAAGTAGTAATTGTAGGAGGCGGATATATTGGTATCGAGCTGGTGGAAGCCTTTCGTGAATCCGGAAAGGAAGTAACCTTAGTGGACGGACTGGATCGGATCTTGAACAAATATCTGGACAAGGATTTTACTGATATTCTGGAGCAGGATTTACAAGACCGTGGAATTACAATGGCGTTGAATCAGGAGGTGAAAAGCTTCCAAGCTGATGCAGAAGGCAGGGTAAAAGCCGTTGTTACCTCAGAGAAGGAATTTGAAGCGGATATGGTAATCCTGTGTGTAGGATTTCGTCCTAACAATGAACTGCTTAAGGGCAAGGTTGAGATGCTTGCCAACGGAGCAATCATCGTAGATGAGTATATGAGAACCAGTAATCCGGATATTTTTGCAGCCGGGGACAGCTGCTCGGTTTATTATAATCCTAGCGGAAGCCAGGCATACATTCCCTTAGCTACGAATGCAGTTCGTATGGGTATGCTCATTGGCAAGAACATCGTAGAACCGAAAGTAAAGTACCGTGGAACCCAATCAACCTCAGGTCTGCATTTGTTTGGCTATAATATTGGCTCCACCGGTGTTACGGTAGGCAGTGCTCCGTCCTTTGATTTGAAGGTAAGGGCAGTTACCTTCAAGGATATGTACCGTCCCGAATTTATGCCAACAACGGAAGAGGTATTGATGCAGTTAGTATATGAGATTGGAACAAATCGAATTGTGGGAGGACAGGTAATGTCAAAATATGATATTACGCAATCCGCCAACACCTTATCTTTGGCGATTCAGAATCATATGACCATTGAAGATTTGGCATATGTAGATTTCTTCTTCCAGCCTCATTTTAACCGACCCTGGAACTATTTGAATCTATTAGCGCAGGTTGCTTTGGAGCAGGAAAGAAAGTTGGAGAGTGAGCATGTGTGAACAGGAGAAGCTTCAGATAAAAGAATGTAGAAAAGGGTGCGGTGCATGTTGCATCGCGCCCTCAATTTCTTCTGCTATCCCTGGAATGCCAAAGGGGAAGCCGGCAGGAGTTCGTTGTATTCAGTTATCAGAGGAAAATCTATGCAACCTCTTTAGATCCTCACTTCGGCCAGCGGTTTGCTCTAGTCTTAAGCCCTCCCAGGAAATGTGCGGCACAGATAATGAAGCCGCTATGGCATATCTTAATATGCTGGAACGGGAAACATCATTTTAAATAACGAAAGAGTCGTTTTTCAAAATCTGCTTTACTTATACCCAGTTGTTCAAATACTTCAGCTTCTACCGGAATTTGCTCAGTACCTTCTAAAACCCTCCAGGCATAAGCTTGGGCCAGATGTACCGCATAGACCAATTCATTAAAAATAATGGAGGATTGCATTGGTTTATGGTGATTTAATGCCACCTCATACATTTGGAAGGGAATATCCCATTGATCCAGAAAATAAGCACCGATTTCCTGGTGTTGTTTCTCGTATTCTCCATTTTCCATTCGGATAAAGTCGCCTGCAGTGAGGCTTCGCTGGTCAAGCTCTCCTTTTTTCTGCAATGCATTCACAATAATAATAAGACCTATATTATGCAATAATCCGGCAAACATTGCACAGTCCGGCGGCTGTTTATGGAGGAAGGCTTCATAAAAGAAGAGTAGGATGCGGTTCGTTAGGTAAGAATGCTGCCATAGTATTTCCGGACTTGCGTCAATGTCCTCGGTTTGCTTGGTTGAACTAATCAAACATGCCCAGTGAAGGAAGCATTTGAGGTTTGGAAGGCCGATATAGATGGCGGCTTGCTTTACTGTATTTGGCATAACACCATACACTGCGGAGCTTGTAACCTGATGTAATAGGCTTGATATATCAGGATCCTTCTCCATTTCTATAATGAGCTGCTCCATATCCTCGGCTTCCACAAGAGATATCATTTTCTCGCAATTCTTAGGAATGCAGGAGGTGCAGCCCAGATTCTGTATCAGATCCGAGAGCCCATCGGAAGTTAGCTGTGTACTATCTGCAAAAAGTTTGTCGATGCTTTCTAAAAGCACGGTGTTGTTCCAGGGCTTGAATACATAGAGGGTCGCAATATTATGCAGTAATGCCTTAAACATGGGTTTTTCATCGGCGTAGCCGCTTAATATAATGCGAATGATCCTGGGGTACTTTTCTTTGACGATACTAAGTAGTTGATAGCCATCCAGAATGGGCATTCGCATATCGCTGATCACCATGTCAATTTGACTTGTTTCTATCAGCTTTAGGGCTTCCTGACCATTCTCTGCAGTTAGTATCTCATAATCTGTTTCTAAGAACATTCGTGATAGAGCTTTTAAAATCTGAATCTCGTCATCAACTACTAAAATCTTTTTCATACCCTCATCCTTTCAAATTGTAATATAATTGTTTATTTTTCAAGAATATCAATCGTTACGAATCTGTCTTATTGTAAAAATAATCTGTCTTTATTGCGAAAATAAAAGGTAGGTTGGCATAATGTGATTGCTTCATCAAGCGGTATTAATTCTTATTTGAGTGTTTATTAGAATGTTCATTAGAGTGTTATAATCGGTAAAATGACTGTGAAGGTAGCACCCTTTCCAAGCTCACTGCTTACCTCAAAGGCACCGTTATGCTTATTAACTACAATATCATAGGATACGCTTAAGCCCAGACCGGTTCCCTTACCGATTTCTTTCGTTGTAAAAAAGGGTTCAAATATCTTTGATAAATTCTCTTCCGGAATTCCAGGGCCATCATCCTGAAAATTAATGATAATCTCCTGATCAAATACCTCGGCACTGATTTTAATTGTGCCCATGTCCTCGCGGTTCTGGGATTTGATGGCTTGAGCTGCATTGAGTATGATATTGACAAATACTTGTCCAAGCTGTATTCGGTTACAATAGAGGATGATATCCTCTGGAACATCCAGCTGTACCTGTGTAATGAATTTTAATTCATTCTTGGTGATTAGCAGTACCTGTTGGATCAGGCTGTGTAAAGCCAGAGTATCCTTTTCACCGTCTGCTGAAGTACGGGCATAGATTCGGAGTGATTGTACTATTTCCGTAACTCTTTGAATTCCGGCTGAAGAATCGATAAAAATTCCATCCAGCTCATCCATAATTAAATCCAGCTTTAAGGATTTGAATTTCCCTTCTACTTCAGCGGCGCATTCTGCCAATACTTGATTTTCGAAGAAATTTTTACTGTTAAATTTAGTGTTAACATAGTTGATAAACTCTATAATTCGTGTGAAATATTTTTTTAACACATCGAAATTACTATTCACAAAACCCATAGGATTATTGATTTCATGAGCAATTCCGGCAGCTAGCTGACCAATGGCTGCCATTTTTTCTGACTGCACGAGGCTGAACTTCGCTTCCGTTAGTTTGGCATTCATCTCTTTTAGTTCTTCGTTCTGTTTGGTGATTACGTTAATCAGAGATTTTAAATGATTCGAATTATTCTTCCATTCAATAGCAACCTTCAACCGTGCGGTAAACTCCATTGCATTGATTGGTTTATTAATATAGTCAAAAACACCAAGCTCAAAGCATCGCTGATAGCTGTCCATATCCTCTAAGGAGATTAGCATGATGATGAGTAAATCATCATACTTTGGATCGGAACGTAGAGCTGCTATAATATCATATCCGGTGATTCCAGGCATTATGATATCCAGAATTAAGATATCAATTCCTTCTTCCTCCAAGAGATTTTTCGCTTTTGTTGGGTTATTGCATAAGACAATCTGTGTGATGTCAGGGATTGGTTCAAGATATCGTTTGGCAATAGCCAGATTAAGCTGACTGTCATCTACAACTAATACTTTCATTGGTAAAACCCCCGATCGCAGGATAGGAACTTTATTGTTTGTACAATTATAGCATTTTTGGAAGAGTATTTCAATATATTATGGGTGAAATAACCAAAATTATGATAATCAATTTGATGATGAATAATTATCCGAATAATGAAGATTTTTGCGATTGGGTCTCAGTCTGTGATGAAGTCACAATTTTGAATGAAAAATCAGCTGAAGTCGGGTTGAAATATTGATTACGTAAGCGTAATATGTGATTAAGTTAGTGTGAATCAAAAAAATTCACATCCGGCATTGAGCAGCCTTGCGGCTGAATGACCGTTAGTGTGAATGATCAAAAAATTCACGTGCGATACCTGAGGCCTCAAGGCTAAATGATCGTTAGAGTGGTAGGAATTAAGGAGGATTCGTATGAGTAAGAAAGTATTGATTGTCGGAGGTGTTGCCGGGGGTGCATCGGCCGCTGCTAGATTACGAAGATTGGATGAAACGGCTGAAATCATCATGTTCGAGCGGGATGAGTACATTTCTTTTGCAAATTGTGGCTTACCCTATTATATAGGAGAAAGTATTAGCGAAAGAAGCAAGCTCCTGGTGCAAACTCCGGAAAGCATGAAGGCGAGATTTAATATCGATGTCAGAAATCATAGTGAAGTCCTTGCGGTAAATCCGGATAAGAAAACCATAACGGTTAGCAGTAAAAGCAAAGGGAACTACGAGGAGAGCTATGATTATCTTGTCCTATCGCCGGGAGCGAAAGCGATGAGACCAAAGATACCCGGAATTGAAAGCAGTAAGATATTAACACTTCGAAATATTCCTGATACCGATAAGATAAAAGCATATGCGGATAAAGAGAATGTGAAAAGAGTGGTTGTAATTGGTGGTGGTTTTGTAGGGGTTGAGATGGCGGAAAATCTAAGAGAGCGAGGTCTCGAGGTCACACTGGTGGAAGCAGCTCCTCACATTCTTGCACCCTTTGATTATGAGATGGCGGTGCTTGCGGAAAAAGAACTGGAGGAGAACGGCGTTGACTTAATCTTAAACGACGGCGTGAAGGCATTTTATGAAGATGAGTATCAGGTAGAAGTAACCTTAAATAGTAAAACAAAGCTGGAGGCGGACTTTGTAATTCTGGCAATTGGTGTGGTACCGGATACCAACTTCTTAAAGGGCAGCGGGATTGAGCTTGGGGCAAGGGGACATATTCTTGTAAACGAAAAGCTGGAGACCTCAAAAGAGGGGATTTATGCAGTTGGTGATGCTATTGAAGTGAAGGATTTTATAACAAAACAACAAACAGCAATTCCGTTGGCAGGACCTGCAAATAAGCAAGGACGAATTGCGGCGGACAATATCGCCGGGCTAAAAAGCAGCTTTACTGGCTCCCAGGGAACTTCTATCATTAAGGTCTTTGGCTTGACGGCTGCCAGTACAGGGGCGAATGAAAGAGCACTGAAGCGAGCCGGAATCGAGTATAAGTCCATTCAGGTACATCCTGCCTCCCATGCGTCCTATTATCCCGGAGCATTGCCCATGACACTCAAATTAATCTTCCAGGAGGATGGCAAGATATTAGGTGCACAGGGGGTCGGCTATGCAGGTGTGGATAAGAGAATTGATGTTATTGCAACAGTTATTCGCCTCGGAGGAACGGTGGAGGATCTGACTGAGCTGGAATTATCCTATGCGCCTCCCTTCTCTTCGGCAAAGGATCCCGTAAATATGGCTGGTTTCGTGGCACAGAATGTATTAGAGGGAAGAAGTCATATTGTTACCTGGGAGGATGTGAAGGAGTTAAATTCTTCCGAATACATTCTACTTGATGTGCGCAGTGAACTGGAATATAACAATGGGCATGTAGAAGGTGCAATCAATATACCGGTGGATGAGTTGAGGAATCGATTGACGGAGCTGAAGCTTGATAAGACGATTGTAGAATATTGTCAGGTTGGCTTGCGGGGTTATGTGGCAGATCGTATTCTAACACAGAAGGGTTTTAAGGTACTTAATGTAACGGGAGGCTATAAGTCGGCAGTTGCATTGAAATTCAAACCTAAGAAACTAAAGGAGACAGTAAATACCGGTATTAAGGTGGCAGCCGCTTCCATACCAACGGCTGTGGATTTTGACACTCAGACCATCAAAAAGATAGATTCAGAGGGAGCGAAAAGCTATGATAAAGCGTTAGATGCCTGCGGTCTATGCTGCCCAGGACCTCTCATGCAGGTGAAGGCCCTTGATTATTCTAATAATACCCAGAGCATAGTGCCCATGGAAACAAAGGATAATAAAACTATGGTAGTGTTCAGCGGAGATCTGGATAAGGCTATAGCCTCCTTTATTATCGCAAATGGTGCTGCCTCTATGGGGAAAAAGGTAACTATGTTCTTTACCTTCTGGGGTCTGAATATACTCAGAAAGCCGGATAAGGTGAAGGTTAAGAAGGGGCTGTTAGATCGGATGTTTGGATTGATGATGCCCAGGGGCAGCAAGAAGCTGAAGCTCTCGAATATGAATATGATGGGCATGGGCGGTAAGATGATTCGGATGGTTATGAAGAATAAGAATATCTCCTCCCTGGAAGAGTTGATTCAAGCGGCAATTGACAGCGGCATTGAGATAGTAGCGTGTCAAATGTCCATGGATGTAATGGGTCTTAAGAAGGAGGAGTTGATTGACGGCGTAAAAATTGGCGGCGTCGGATACTATCTTGGAGAAGCCGAAGATTCTAATGTGAATTTATTTATCTAAAATAATCATAAAACAAGGTAACATAGCTGCCGAGAATCGTAGATGGATTCCTCGGCAG
>JAQZBD010000019.1 GCA_029239235.1 Herbinix sp. | reverse complement strand
CTATATCGGTGGTGCCTCTGCTTATGGCGGAATTGGCACGGTGCCGGGAGTAGTCATTGGTGCCATCTTCATGGGAGTTATTAATAATGGTATGTCCATTATGGGAATAGACAACAATTTGCAAAAGGTTATTAAAGGTATGGTTTTACTAGCAGCAGTAACCTTTGATGTATTATCAAAACGAAGAAGCAAAGCAGCCTAATCCATCCTTCGATTCGCTATAGAGTGCCTCAGTAGAAATACTGGGGTGCTCTTATTTTATTGCAATAAAAGCGCCAAAATTTATATATATACATTCATCTCAATACATTCATCAGAATACATTCGTCTGATCTTTAATATCTTTAATACTTGAATGCTAATAAATAACATTTGCTAAATCTTTCTTTAAGAAATATAATAAAAAAGATTTGGAGGCAGAGAAAAATTTATACAACTTTACCACAAAGTGTGTTAAAATTTAACATATGGCTCGGAAAAGTTAAATTAGGAACTAAAATTTAGGATATATTAAAGGACGGGGAGTCATGCTAAAAGGAATCTATGGCGTGTTAATTGGGATGTTACTGATTATGTTGGTTATGTATGCCAGCCTGTTTATGAAAAAGGACAGTGACCTGGAGGAGCAGACGAAGGTCGACAATCCCAAATATCACTTGCAATTAATTGTTCAGAGTAATAATGAGAATTTTTTGACCACTTTTCAGGAAGGGGCAAAAAAAGCTGGGGAAGAAGCAGGAGTATATGTTGAGATTGTTACCTTAAAGCAATTGAACGTAAATGACCTGAAAGAAGCAGTAGAAATGGGAGTTAATGCGGGGGTTGACGGAATTGCACTTCAAGCGGCGGATATCAGCCAGACGCGACAGATTATCGAGGATGCAAAGAAGCAGGGAATCGCTATTATGACCTATGAAAATAATAATTATCCTGTCTCAGATACTCCGGTGGTCGGCACCAATAGCTATAATCTGGGCTACTATGCTGCCAATATGGCGGTGGAGGCAACCGGAGGAAACGCAAATGTAGCAGTTATTATTAATAACGAAGGCAATGACGGAGAGGAAGAATATAAGAATAATATTATTCAGGGTATCCTAGATTCCTTTGATGCCTACAGTACAATGAATATCTCGGATGATAGCATTTATACGGTGGATACGGATATGTTTGAGGCAGAGGAAATTGCTTCCCATATTATGAATAACGCAAATAAACCGGATTTGATCATCTGTATGGATGAAAAATGTACACCGGGGATTGCTCAGATTTTCGTGGATAATAATTTAGTAGGTGATATAAAGATTGTTGGGTATGGAGTGACACAACAAACCCTGGACTATATTGATCACGGGGTAATCTATGGTATCGTTTGTCCCGATGCGAATGAAATAGGCTATGATACCGTAAAACAGCTGGTGCAGTCCTTAGATGGTGAGCCCATCAGTGATACGGTCAGCACTGGCTTATACACCATCGACCGAAAGAATGTCAGAGAATTTCTTGAAAAGTGGAATATGAACTAGAGGGTAGGCGGATGATTAAAACAAAGAATACAATGACTTTGCGTACGAAGCTTTTGGGATTTTTCTTCCTTGCAGTGTCTTTTACCGCTGTTGTCGGGCTATATAATTATCAGTCCTCGCGGGTCTTGATGAGTGATATGACAAGGCTGTTGAACCAAACCCAGGAGATCACAACAATCTATAATGAACTGGATCAGATTCAGTTAACCTTTGAAGACTACCTGTCAACAAGAAGCACAGACAGTTTGCAGGCTTATTATAATCATAGCAACTCTATTATGAATCTTAATCAGCAGCTGCTGGAGGATTCGGATTATACCGAACGAGGTGTCAGGTTAAAAAATATAGCGGGAATGATAAGCCACTATTTAAGCATTGTAGATCAAGCGGTGATTGCAAAACGAAATAGTAAAGTGAACGAATACAGGGCAGGCTATCAGGAGGCAATGAAGGAACATACTTATATCGGTAACTACATTGAAGAGATGATGAGTAATGATCTGAGTAATAGTGCCAAGCAATATAGAGAAATCCAGAAGGAAGTAGATCAAAGTACGGCATTAAGCTATTCTATGTTTGCCATTTCTGTAATCTTAATCTTAACGATTATCATTATTTTCAGTCTGGAGCTTACTAAACCCATCACAAAGTTGGCATCCTATGCAAAGGAAGTGTCCATGGGTAACTTTGATATTGAGATTAAGGAGCAGAAGACCAGCAGGGAAATTAATATATTGTATCAAACCTTTAGCAGCATGACTGCAAGTATTCGCAAGTATGTGAATGAATTGCAGGAAAAGCAGCGGCTGGAGCGTAAGCTAAGTGAGGAAAAATTAAATAATCTGAAGATGAAAAGTGCGTTGCATGAGGCTGAATTAATGGCGCTGCAATCCCAGGTAAATCCTCATTTTATTTTTAATTCTATTAATATAGGGGCAAAAGTTGCCATGCTTCAGGGAGACAATGTTACCTGTGAGTATCTGGAAAATTTTGCGGATGTGTTTCGCTATAATTTAAAAGGTCTGGGTTATGATGCTAGCTTAAGTGAAGAGATATCGAATGTGGAAGCATATATGAATCTATTGATTACCAGATTTGGGGATGTAATCGATTTTCGTCTGGAGGTTCCGGAGGAAGAGAGTGTGAATAACTTCATATTACCGAGAATGACATTGCAGCCGTTGCTGGAAAATGCATATATCCATGGTATCAGTAAATTTGAACAGGGTGGAATTATTGAGGTTAAGGTGAGGAAGGAAGCCCATACCTTATATGTTACGGTCTCTAACACCGGGGACGAGATACCGCCGGAAAAGGTGCAGCTTATACTAAGCCGGAAGTATAAAAAGGATAAAACCAAGGAAAAGCAGGGACACACCACTGGAATTGGTCTGGATAATGTATTAAATCGTTTGAGGCTTTTTTATAAAAAAGAGGACGTAATGGATATTACTTATAGTGAAGGACGCACAAACGTCATACTTAAGCTTCCGCTCAGGAATAAACTAGGGAAGGAAAAAGAGCATGTATAAAGTACTGATTGTTGATGATGAACCGATTGCCGTTGAGTCAATTGGATTTATGATAACTAAGAATTTTGACTGTGTAAAAGAGATTGAGAAAGCCAGATCCGGTAAGGATGCCATAGAGAAATCCTTTCAATTTCATCCCGATATTATTATTATGGATATTAATATGCCGGGAATTAACGGCTTGGAGGCAATGAAGCAGATTAGAAAGACCAATGAGTCAGTGAGCTTTATTGTAATTTCAGCCTTTGATTATTTCGATTATGCAGTGGAAAGCGTTGCCCTGGGAGTGGAGGAATATCTTCTAAAACCGGTCAAGGAAGCGAAATTTATAGAAACCTTCCAGAAGGTATTGGTGCATGTGGAAGAAAATTATTCAAACCGCAGGCAGATTCTGGAGCAGCAGGAGAGGCTGGAGATGATAGTGCCAATCCTGGAAGCCGGCTTTATGAATTCCCTCTGTATGTACGGTCAGGATACGACTCAATTAACACATTACTGCGAGCTTTTTGGCTATCAGAGTACCAGCGGGTATGTTATGGCAATTGAATTTGGACAAAAAACCGACGATCATATTGAGAATAAGATTGGAGCAGGGATCCACGGTGAGCGGATGTATGAGGAATATAAAAATATCATTAAATCTTCCCTGAATTGTATCGTAAGCCAGGTTATGCTGAACCGAATTATCGTTTATGTATTTGATACCGGTGAAGAAGGAGATTATGAGCAGAAAGCCAGAGCGGTGAAAGCAGCACAACGCATTATGGAGCGTGCCGCCCGTATCTATCCTGATATTTTTATAGGAATCGGTAACTATCATATGGATATCAACTGTGCAAAGAAATCCTATCAAGAAGCACTGCATGCACTTCGAACTCTTGCTATTAGTGATTCATTGAATGACAATTTGCAAAGCCATATCCTTCATGAGGATGATATCATTGAGAGAAGCGAGGAGCAGGTAAATGATTATGAGGAGCTGATCGAAACAGAAATATTTACAAAAATATCTGATTCTGATAATGTATCTGTACAGCTTTCCTTTGTACAATTATTTGAGAGAATGAGCGCTGACCCTGGTATTGATTTTGATGCAATAAAGAAGTGGATGATCAGTCTGGTGGTTGGCTTTGAAAAACGCTTTGAAAAGGTGCTCAAAAATAATTACTATAAGGTATTGGATGAAATTATAGGAGCGAAAGAGGTGGGAGCCCTATATAACATCGGAAAACGTTATATCAATGAAACGGTGAATCAAATCATGGAGGGCAGGCAGAATAAAGCCAACTCCATTATTGAAAAGGCTGATAAATATATATTAGAGCATTATAATGAGGATATCTCTCTGGATGAAATTGCACAGCATGTAAATTTAAGCTCCTATTATTTCAGTCGATTTTATAAAAATGCTACCGGCACTAACTTCACAGATAAGATGGTAATGCTGCGTATGGATAAGGCGAAAGAGCTGTTAAAGCAGGAGGAGTTGTCGGTAAAGGATGTGTCCTACATGGTAGGATATTCAGATCCGAATTATTTTTCTAAGATCTTTAAAAAAGTTACGGGATTTAATGCAAGTGAGTATAAGAGGTTGAAATAGTTCCTGGTTCGAGCTTGCTTTTAAATAGAAAGTCACGGGTATATAAATGGGTAGTAAGTAAAAGGTAATTGTCACGCTTAAATAATTTATGATGCTATTTGATATGGCAGAATGGAGGAGAATTATGGGGAGAACACCTTTGCTTAGTAAACTTATGATGATGGGGGCATTATTAGCCTTTAACATCATAGCCTTATCAGGATGCAAGGTGGAGACGGAGGAGATTGGAAATACGCAGCAAGAGGAGGAAATTGTGATTGGTTTTTCCATGGGAACCCTGTTGGAAGACAGATGGATCAGGGACAGGGATATCTTTATGGCAGAAGCAGAGCAGAATGGCTTTAAGGTAGTTGTTAATAATGCGAATAATGACTCGGATCTTCAGTTTGAACAAGTGAAAGAGATGCTGAAGCAGGGAATTGATGTTCTGGTGATAGCACCCAATGACTGCTACAGCGAGGCCAGATGCGTCAAGGCGGCTAAGGAGAAGAATGTGCCGGTGATATCCTATGACCGATTGGTAAGTAATGCGGATGTGGATGCGTATATATCCTTTGACCACACCCAGGTGGGGGTGCTGATGGCATCCTATCTTGTGGATAAGGTTCCGGAAGGCGGATATATGATTGTTAATGGAAGTGATACGGATACGAATTCCAAGATGATTTATGATGGCGCCATGAGTGTATTGCAACCTTACATCGATAATAATAAGATTCAGATATTGGCGCAAACAAGTGTGGAGGGCTGGAAGAGAGAGAATGCCTATGATTTTGTCGCCGAAGAGCTGAAGGAACATAGTCAGGAAGTCAGAGCTATTCTTTGCGGTAATGATTCCATGGCCTGGGGCGTGATTGATGCTTTATCTGAAGCACAGATTGCAGAGCAGGTGACGGTTGTGGGCCAGGACGCAGATTTGGTGGCCTGCCAACGTATCGTTAATGGTAAGCAGGCGTTAACCGTATATAAGCCAATCAAGAATTTGGTTCAAATGACCGTTGAAGAATGTAAAAAATTAGTTAATGGAGAAAAAATTGACAGCCAGGGTACGATCAATGACGGAACCAATGAAGTTCCATATATTTTCATTGAAGTTGAGGCAGTTACGAAGGATAACATAGATGAGACAGTCATTAAAGATGGTTTCCATCTATATGAAGATGTTTACCAAACAGCAGAGTAAAAGTATACATTTTGAAGATGTGTTTTAAGAAACAATAGTTTTTAGAATCAGGAACTTAGCAAAACGGCTCAAGGAAGAATATGAGGCTTCAATAGAACTAATTTGTTAGAACTGTGAAATTTTGCGCTTTAGTTAAGTGTAGTGTGCAAGATTTTACAGTTCTATTCTTTTGCAGAAAAATATAGGGCAAAATAGTCATAATGCATAACAACGCACTCCATTGTTAAAAATAATTGTATGATGTAGTATAAAAATGTAACAACGAGCTATCATAATAGCGAAATGGTACAAAAAAATCTTATAAGAAGGATGGATTGAGGGTATGAAAAAAATTATTGCAATGCTACTTTGCTTAAGCCTCGTGTTTTCATTAGCAGCATGCGGCAGCAAGAACACAGGTTCCAATGGCGACACATCAAATAATGGGGGAACTGGAACAGAGGCTACAAAGGCTCCAGATAAGAATGATGGTTCCGTAGATGTGGGTATCGTTCTTCCAACAAAGGATGAGCCAAGATGGTTACAGGATCAGGCAAGATTCGAAGATGTTATTTCCTCAACAGACTATACAGTAGAAGTATTATTCAGCCAAGGCTCTTCTGCAAATGAGAAGACTAACGTTGAGACCTTAATTGCTAAGGGTATCAAAGTTCTTATCATCTGTGCACAGGATGCAGCAGCGGCAGCAGCAGCTGTTGAAGAAGCTAAGGACGCTGGCGTAATTGTTATTTCTTACGACCGTCTTATCACAGATACAGATTCAATTGATTATTATGTAACCTTCGACAGCGTAGCAGTTGGTACAGCAATGGGTCAGTATTTAGTTGACAATGCTACAGGTACTGGCAATCCGTTATACTTATATGCTGGTGCAGCAACAGATAACAACGCTTTCTTATTCTTTGAAGGTGCTTGGAATGTATTACAGCCTAAGATTGCAGACGGAACATTTGTAATCAAGAACTCCTCAGAAGCAGTTGCTGTACAGGATAAAGCTACTTTAACTCGTGACGAGCAGTCAGCTATTATCGGTCAGGTTACAACAAACTGGGATTTCAACGAAGCTAAATCAAAAGCAGAAGCTCATTTAACATCTGCAGCAGCTGCTGACAAGGGTAAATGCTATGTATTAGCTCCAAACGATGGTACAGCACGTTCTATCGCTGACGTATTCGCAGCTGATGCTGATGTAACTGATTACTTCATCACAGGTCAGGATGCAGAGGTTGCTTCCGTTCAGTATATTATTGATGGAAAACAGTCTATGACAGTATTCAAGGATACACGTACCTTAGCTGCTGATGCTATGAACATGGCAATCGAAGTAATTGAAGGAAAGACACCTGCTACAGATTCCACATATAACAACTTAGCAAAAGACGTTCCTTCCAAGCAGACCGCTACAGTAGTAGTTACCAAGGACAATGTTAAATCAGCTTTAATTGACTCCGGCTACTATGATGCATCTGAATTTACTGGTTTAGAATAAAACAGACTAAATTAATAGTTTAAGTCATATCATGAGACCGGTTTAAGAATACCAAACGATATTTTTAGGCCGGTCTCCTATTGAAGGAAGGATAAGTAATGAGCGATTACATTCTTGAAATGCAAAATATAGTAAAAGAGTTCCCTGGTGTAAAGGCTCTAAATAATGTGGATTTTAAGGTGAAACGGGGAGAAATCCACTGTTTGGTTGGTGAAAATGGCGCTGGAAAATCCACTCTAATGAAGGTACTTTCCGGGGTTTATCCTTATGGCACCTATGATGGGAATATTATCTATAACGGAAATGAAAAACAATTTAAATCAATTGCTGACAGTGAGCAAGAAGGAATTGCAATTATTTATCAGGAACTGGCACTGATTCCTGAGTTAAGTGTTTATGAAAATATTTACTTCGGACATGAATTGATGGAAGGCAAAGTGATTAATTGGAATCAAACCATTGTCAGTGCACAGGAGATGTTGAAAAAGGTTAAATTGGATGTAAATCCATCGATAAAGGTCAAAGATTTATCTGTTGGTAAAAGGCAGTTGGTAGAAATAGCAAAAGCCTTGAGTAAGAATGTTAAGCTGCTGGTGCTGGATGAACCGACAGCTGCTTTGAATGAAGACGATAGTGCAAATTTATTGGAGTTGTTAAGACAGCTTAAACTACAAGGAGTAACCTCGATTATGATTTCTCACAAATTAAAAGAGGTTGTTTCCATTGCTGATACAATCACTGTAATTCGTGATGGTACTACAATATGCTCCATGGATGCTCAGGAACATAAGATCACGGAACATGAGATTATTAAATATATGGTAGGCAGAGAAATAGAAAATATTTATCCGAAACGTGAAAATAAAAAATTCGGAGATGTCTGCTTCGAGATTAAAAATTGGACAGTTCGCAATCCTGCTTTAGATCGTGAAATCTTGCATAATGTTAATCTGAATGTACGCCGCGGTGAGATTATTGGTATCGCCGGCTTGATGGGTGCAGGGCGAACAGAACTAGCACTTAGTATATTTGGAAACACCCCGAAATATACCATTACCAGTGGTGATTTATATGTGGATGGCCAGCCCAAGCATTTTAAGCATCCAAAGGAAGCTTTAAAATCAGGTGTGGCTTACGTATCGGAGGATAGAAAAGGAAACGGCTTAATTCTAATACAGGACATTAAATATAATATATCAATAGCTAACTTAGAGCAGTTAACTGAAGGTATCTCCTTGAATGAGAATAAAGAAATAACCATAGCTAAGGAGTATCAACGTTCCATTAATATTAAAGCACCATCGATTAAGCAAATAGTCGGTAATCTAAGTGGTGGTAATCAGCAGAAGGTTGCTTTGGCGAAGTTTCTATTTGTTGGGCCAAAGGTATTAATCCTGGATGAGCCAACCAGAGGTATCGACGTTGGTGCAAAATTCGAGATTTATTCACTGATGAATAAACTAGTGGAACAGGGCATGAGTATTATCATGATTTCCTCTGAGTTATTGGAGGTACTCGGTATGAGTGATCGTGTATATGTTATGTCTGAAGGTACAATTACAGGCTGCTTAGCCGCAGAAGAAGCCACAGAACAGAATGTAATGGCTATGGCTACAAGAGTAGAGGAGGTAGTATAATGAGTAATTCAAATGAAACAGGAAAGGTTGGCATAGGTCAGGAATTATTGGGATTATTGAAAACCAATATCCGCGACTATGTTATGTATATTGCATTAGTTGTAATTTTTGTTATTTTTAGTTTTATGACCAAGGGCTTGTTCCTTTCCCCGAGAAATTTAAGTGACTTGGTGAATCAGGCAGGATATGTTGCAGTAATCGCTATCGGTATGACGGTTATTTTAATTATTAAACACATCGATCTTTCCGTTGGTTATGTTGCAGGATTTTTAGGTGCTGTAGCAGCGATACTTATGAAAAACGGCTTACCTGCCATAGTAGCGATTCCGATTGTATTAGTATGTGGTATTTTGATTGGTGTGTATCAGGGAACCTTAGTTGCAAAGGTTGGAGTTCCGGCTTTCGTTGTAACCCTGGCTGGTATGTTCATTTTCCGTGGTTTGCTTTCTCTTACTACAGCAGGTACCGGTACAATTATTATTAAGGATGAAGCTTACAAAGCAATTTCCAATGGTTATATTCCTGATATTCCGATTTCCGGAAATGTTCACTTGCTGACTTTGCTCATCGGCATAATAGCAATTGTTTTGGTTGTTTATTCTCAAATAAAGACAAGAAATAATTTACGTAAATATAATTTTGAAGTAAGCTCTATGCCAATATTGATTGGTAAGATTGTATTCCTTTCAGCAATCATCATGTACATTATGTGGATCTTAGCTGGATACAAGGGCATTCCTTGGACAGCTGTTATTGTAGCAATTGTGCTTCTTATTTATAACTTTATCTTAAATAGAACTCGTTTAGGTAGATATATTTACGGTATCGGTGGTAATGCAGAAGCAGCAGAGCTTTCCGGTGTTAATGTTCAAAAGATTACTATGTTTGCATTTTGTTCCGTAAGTATGCTATCTGCACTTGGTGGTATCCTTTACTCCTCAAGACTTGCGTCTGCAACTCCTACCGCAGGTACCGGCTTCGAGCTTGATGCCATTGCATCCTCCTATATCGGTGGTGTATCTGTAAATGGTGGTATTGGTAGAGTAACCAATACAATTATCGGTGCCTTTGTAATCATGTCTCTTACCAATGGTATGAACCTGATGGGTATTGATATTTCTTACCAGTACATCGTAAAGGGTGTAATTTTCATCTTGGCTGTTGCCTTTGATATTATTACACGTAATAAAAGAAAGTAATAATTTAATAACTTAATAAATAAATGTGAGGATTCAGGAGCTGCGCTTGTAGCTCCTGTTTTTTGTTGAATATTTATTGATGCGGATATTTGCAAAGCTTCTGTGATTCTTGAGCAAAATAAATTAAGTTTGTATGGTTTTATTGTTTTTGGAGATAATGATATTAAGTAAAAATGTATAGGAAAGGAGGCGCGAAATCTCCTAAAATATACACAACAAGATTTTTACATTTTACTATGTATGAAGGAGGAAATTTTTATGAAATTAAAAGCAATATTATTAACAGTAGCAATGCTTACTTTATTATTAACCGGTTGTGGTAGCAAAGATAATACCGGCAATAAGACTACTACCACACCTGCACCAACTCAGGGTGCAGTAACAACTCCTGTAGCCACAACACCTCCGGCTGCTACAAATGCTGCTACAACACCGGGAGTAACATCCGGTGCAGAAACACCTGACGTAGTAACTACAGCATCCATTGTTGATACGGAAGACGCATTCCTAAAAGCAATCAGTAAAGAGGGAACCTGGATCATCGCAATTACTAAGGATCTAAGTATTGATAAGGATCTTGTATTAGAGGGTGAATATAAAAACGGTAAGAAAGATGATGCCGGTAAGGATGTAGTACAGCGTAAAATTGCTCTTTACTCACAGGATGAAAATAGAAAAATTACTGCAAAATACGTTTTAACAGCGCCTAAATTGACTGTATCCAGTCCGAATGGAAGTATCCAGCATGGTGCATTTAATGGTGACCTTTATGTGGATGTAGCTGGCTTTGAGCTTGTTGATGCCACAATCGATGGTGATGTGTATTTTACAAAAAAGGAATATAAGGATTCTTTCAAAATGGATGATACCAGTAAAATAACTGGTGAGCAGAAGGTTCAGTAATTTTAATTTATATCTAAAATAATAGCTATTTTAAAGGCTTTCCCTCATATGTACTGTAAATCAGACATATAGGCGAAGCCTTTTTGTATGTGTTTAGTAGTTAAAGATAAGCTTGATAGATAGTCCACAGCATGATAAAATAAATAGTATCTTAGTAATAGGAGGAAATCATGAACGAAGAATTAGCGCAATTAGACGCAGACCTTAAGGGTTTGTTTATGGAAAATAAATTTGATGAAATGAATGAAATCTTACAGGAACAACCCCAAGAGGTAGTCAAGGAATTAAGTGAATATTACTGGAATGTAATTAAAAAGTATTATGAAACAGAACAATTTGACTTATTGTTCCGGCACTTTAAGTTTGTAGCTTATTCCTGCTATATGGTTGAATATGCACATCAGGTGTCCATCATCAGTGACGAGGCATTTCAAATTATGATGCTGGTATATAACGATATTTATGAGCTGAAAAAGAAGCAGTAAAGATTGAAGGGTTAGCGAAAAGGGGAAAAGGATAAGGCGGTGATAGTATGGTGAATTTATATCTCATTAGACACGGAAGACAGAATAGTACCTTATGTAATACTGACGTGGAGCTTTCAAAGGTAGGCATTGCTCAATGCGAACTGCTTCGGGATCGATTGAAAAATTATCACGTGGATGCAATTTACTCCAGTGATATGCATCGTGCCAGACAAACAGCAGAGATCATTAACGGAGCACTTGGGCTGCCCCATGAAATTAGAGCAGAATTAAGAGAGATTTCCTTCGGATTACTTGAGGGAAAAACAGATGAATACAACGAGGAGCACTTTAAGGATTTTATGGAAGAACAGAATAAATTAATCGATGATCTTCCCTATCCCGGCGGTGAAAACGGCACTTCCGTATATGAGCGGGCAATGCCGGTTCTGCAGGAGCTCGTTCAAAGCGGGAAGAAGGATATTGTAATAGTAACTCATGGTGGTGTTATTAGATCAATTCTTGCAGCATTGTTTGGCAGAAATCAGGCAAGACGCTTCTTGTTTGCAACCTCCTTGGAAAACTCCAGTATTACACAGCTTAGATTTGATCCGGATTTAGATCGCTTTTATTTGGAACGATTCAATGACTGTGCTCATGTGGAAGGACATCCGGAGCTTCGACGGAGAGCATCTTTTTAGTGAATTTTTTAAAGAGTATAGATAGGTATGCTTGCATATCGAAAAAAACCGGCAATTTCGAGAAGTATTCTCTATAATTGCTGGTTTTTCAATATAATCCATATTTTTAAGCTAAAGCCTTTCGTAGCTAAATTCATTGACTAGCTAGTTCTCTTTATTTACGACAGGCGAATCAGCTGGCTGCTTTATCCTTGTTAGCCCCTTTTCAGGCGAGCCTTACCGGTTACCTGTGTAACATTGAGCTTAAACACATTGGTAGCTGGGATAACAGCTTTATTAAATTCAAAGTGCTCTACATGATATTGTTCCATTAGCTTGCACAGAGCATCATATTTATCTTCATCTGCAACCATTTCTAAAGTACCAAAGCCAATGACGCTTTCATAGTTCATGGTACAGTTTTTGTCTTCTTCAATGGTAAGCAGCTCATGGGAACAATCCATTTCAAAGCATACCTTATTATTCTTTGCCATTAAATCATATTTTTTTCCGTTGAGGGCTCCGTGAAAATAGAGAGTAATTTGATCTCCATCCACCTGCATTCCAAAGTTGAGAGGTACGATATAGGGATATTCCTCATCAAAGAATGCCACACGGCATACGTCACATTGCTTCATTACTCGGATAATATCCGATAGGTCCTTTAGTTCTCGATCGCTTCTTCTCATGGTATTTTCCTTTCTGGTGTTAAAATGAACTAGTGGTTTATTGAGCTGCTAGTTCAATGAAATGGTGGTTCAATAAAATGGTGGTTCAATAAATGATGATTCAATAAATGATGATTCAATAAATGGTGATTCAATAAAATGATGATTCAATGAGTTAATGTTGAAAAGTAATTAAAATTAATATGCATAGTATAGCTTAATTGATGGAAGATGGCAAATAGTACTTTAAAAAGATATAAATTTACTTTTAAAATATAAATTATATTTTTAAAGATCGAAACCATACTTTTAAAAAGTTATAAATATTATCTTGTTTGGTAAAGTAAACTATCATATAATTTATGAGAAGTTTTATTTACGTCGTACATCACGATGATAGGAAGCTGAATTTGATTCCATTCTTCTCATTATTAGCAACTTAGAGAGCATAATATAATTCATCTAGAACGAAAGAAAGTGAGTATATTCAATGAAAGAAACTATAAAAGCAATCATATTTGACATGGATAATACATTGATAGACCGAAGAAAAGCATTTCTTAGATTGTGTGATTATTTGATTGAAACCTATGGGACGGATTATCCCTATGAGGTAACAAAGGAAGAGCTGATAGAATATATGATTGAGATCGATGCAGATGGCTATGGCGGATTGCAAAATGTGATACCAAAGCTGAGTAAGATATGGAAACTCCCTCATTCTGTTGAAGAATTCATTGAGGAGAGAAATAAAATCTTTGGGCAACTAACTGTTCTGTATCCGGAAACCCTGGAAGTGTTGGAGACATTAAAGAAAAAATATAAAATAGGGATGATTACCAATGGCTATTCCTCTGTACAGAGAGAGAAGATTAATACAGTTAACATTGGTCATTATTTTGAAGATATTATAGTATCCGGGGAAGAAGAGTTTGAGAAGCCGGATTCGCGAATTTTCTTAAAGGCCTGCAAGAACCTGGGTGTTAATGCAGAAGAGGCAGTTTATGTAGGTGATTATTATCCCAATGATATAATAGGAGCTCTCGGTGCTAACTTAAAGCCCATCTGGATCACTGAGGATCCTGATGAGCATCCCGAATACCAGGGTATACGAGTAAATAGGCTGCGGGAGATTCTGAATTATTTGTAATTTTGCCGTAACCAATTGGCTACACCGTTTTCTGTATTGCGGCCAATGATTTGATCAGCTTTTTCTTTTAATTCTTCTACAGCATTTCCAACGGCGATCCGCTTGTCTGCCGCTTCAAACATAGGGAGGTCATTTCGATTATCACCAAAGCAAATTATGTTTTCGACTCCCAGTGCAGTGCGCAGATATTTCGCTGCATGATATTTGGAAGCGGTACAGCTAAAGGTTTCTAAAAACCAAAAATCCGGAGAATAATTATCCCGGTAAAAGGTACAGTTTAGGTCTGGTATCGCTTCAATCTGGTGAAAGATGGGCTCTAACTTTTCCTTGTGATCAACTAAGGAGAAATAGATGATGGGCTCTTCGGATAAATCAGCAAATTTATTGACCTGGGTAAAGCGCTTACGATACAGATCAACTCGTTCCTGATAAAAGTCCTGGAGAGCTTTTGTGTTCAAATCCTCATAATAAGTGGCTAGGGTACCATTCTTTACGGTATAAACAAATCCTTTTAACTCGTTGTCCACGATTACTTTCATTAGTTCATAGATACTGCTTTGTGTAAGAGTTTCCACTTTGACATATTCCTGCTTCTTCAGGTCATAGATACACACCCCATTCATTAATACAATGGGAAGAGTAAGGTTTAAATCTTTTAATATATGCTTTACGGAAGCAATCGAGCGGGCAGTAGCAACGGTAAATTGCATTCCTTGTGCTAAGAGCTCGTTTAATGTATTAATTGTAGCTTTGGACAGTGTAACATCCGGTTGGAGTAGTGTACCGTCTAGATCCGAGATATATAATGTTTTCATAGGGCACCGTCCTTTATCTTAAAATTTTTACGATATCATCGCTAAAAGGAGCTTTTTCGTATTCTTCATTTAGCAAACCGAAGATATAATAATCTGTCATAACATTTACAATGGCACCCTGTTTAATGAGTCCTTCCTGGCGAAAGCCCAGCTTTTGTGCTACTTTTACGGAACCCAAATTATTGGTAAAGCAACGAATCTGAAGGCGGGTTAAGCCCATCGCTTCAAAAGCAGCCTTAATCATAGCTTGTCCTGCTTCCGGGGCATAGCCGTGACCCCAATAGTCCTTATTAATTCGATAGCCGATATCCGCTTGTTTTCTATGGCGAAAATCATACAAAACGATTTCCCCAATGACCGAATGGGTGCTTTTAAGCTCCATCAACCAGGTAAGCTCGCGTTTTGCCTTATATTCCTTCATGGTAGTATTATAATGATAATCAAGCTTAATTTTCTTTTTAGGTTTCTTTCGCCCGTTGGTATCATTTGCCTCATCATATACTCCCCAATACCGATAAACGCTATAGTCATTAATGAATTCTAAGCTATCCTTTCCGTCTTCCACACTTGGAGTAATCTGACGAAGGATCATTCGTTTCGTTTCAAGAGTTGGCAGTTCGCTAAAAAATGCATCGTAATCCATCCCTGTTCTCCTCTCATTTTTCATATCCTTACATAATTGCGTAAGGATATCATTTTTTTCTATCAGTAGGTTAGCTCTATTATCTTACATTGGAGGGAAATTATCAATATTTCCTTTAAATTTATAAAAACTGATTTTCAAAAAATATTTTTAAACCGATAAGAATTAGGATGCAACCACCGATTAGTCGGGCATTGGTCCCGAGTAAAGAGCCGAATCTTTTGCCGATCTCAACACCAAGAAAGCAGCAGAAGAAGGTGATGATGCCGATGAGGGAAGCAGTAATCCATATATTAAGCTCTAATACAGCAAAGCTAATCCCAGCTGCCAAGGCATCAATACTGGTTGCTATACCTTGCATAACAAGATTTTTTGCGGTGAATACATTAGTACTATAACAACTTTCTTCTGCCGATTTTAGATCCTTTAGGGCATCCACCAGCATATTGATGCCAATTGCACTCAAGAGAAAGAGGGCGACCCAGTGTTGAAAGCGTGAGATTAGTTCGTGAAAGGTTGATCCTAAGGTGAAGCCAATCACAGGCATAAGACCCTGGAATAATCCGAAGGTAAAGGCAGTGGAGACAGCGTCCTTCCTCGTGATGTGTTTGCTGTAAATTCCATTGGAAACAGCAACTGCAAAGGCATCGGTAGACAGACCTAAGGCTAGAAGAATGATTGTTATAACTCCCATATAATAGAATCCTTTCTGATGTGTTATGAATAAAAAATCTCATGTAAGGCGATTTATCAGCCACACATGAGTCTCATTCATTCCGGTAAGCCAGATTGGAGTTGAAATCGATCTGTTGTTGACTTGCCACATACTATATTGTATGCGTAGCACTCCTCCAGATATTATGGTTTTAAAAAAATAATCCATTAGAATTAGAGCTTAGATTGTTACAAATCAAAGATTTAAAAATCATAATTATTGCTAAATGTTAAGTTTTACTTGCCGTAAGTATAAAAAATATGTTATGGTATGTTACCAGAAGAGATACATAGCTTCTAATATTATTATGCACCGCTATTGCGGTGCATATCCATTATCTGAGGTAGGTTTTATTTTGGGTGACGGATTGTTAAATATGTAAAGCATTAAAAAGAAAGAAGGTTTTAAAATGTCTATTGCCCTGGCAGCATTTGATCAAATAATAATTATGTTTATCATAATTATTGCGGGAGCGATCTGCTATAAAGTTAAGTTGATTGATAAGGAGACCAATAAAAAGCTTGCTGATTTGGTACTTATGTTAGTAAATCCCTTAGTTATCTTCGTGTCATATCAGAGGGAGTTTGAAACAACTTTACTTAACGGATTGTTGATTTCTTTGGTTCTTGCGATTGCCACCCATCTATTCGGTATTCTGATCACTACGATAATCCTTCCCAAGAAAAATCATGAGGAGCATATTGGCATTGAACGATTTGCAGTGATTTACTCCAATTGCGGTTTTATGGGGATTCCTTTAGTGAATGGAATCTTTGGAAGTGAAGGTGTGTTTTATATTACAGCATATTTGACCATCTTTAATTTATTTGCCTGGACTCATGGCATGATCGCCATCTCCGGCAAGTCTGATAAGAAATCCATTATTCAAGCAATCATATCACCCTTGGTGATCGCAACAGTAGCAGGCTTTATCATGTTTGTCTGCAAAATAACTTTACCCGGAACCCTTACCTCGGCGCTTGCTTATATTGGTGATATGAATACACCATTAGCGATGTTAGTAGCTGGTGCGACCATTGCCCAGGCGGACATCCTTAAACTCTTAAGGAAGGCTAGGGCATATTATATAACTGCGATTAAATTATTGGTCATACCCATTGCAATGCTGTTTATTTTTTATTTTTTTGATTTGTCCAGAACAGTTTTGATAACCGCGGTATTAGCGGCAGCCTGCCCGTCAGCGGCAACCGTTAATTTATTTGCTCTGCGTTTTGATAAAGACTACCTCTATGCCTCGGAGCTTTTTGCCATTACGACGATATTCTCCTTGATTTCGATTCCTGTTGTGATGATGATTGCGAATTTATTAGTATAAGAAGCATTTTATATATATTTTAGTTGTGAATTATATGTAAGATGTAGTAAAATATCAATAGAGTGAGATTTATTCCTTGGTTTAAGAATGAGAAAGTAATGAATGAAAAAGGAGTTTATATATATGAAGGATTATGTAATAGTGAGTGATGCAACCCTTGATTTACCGGCAGAGGTTATCCAAGAGTACGATATAAAAGTAATACCAATGGGTTTTAATGTGGATGATGTAGATTATTTACATTATCCTGATGAGAGAGAACTTCCGGTTGAGGAGTTTTATGCTAAGCTAAAGGCTGGAGCGGTATCCCGTACCTCACAGATTACACCAATCATGTTTATGGAGTTTTTTGAAGAAATATTAAAGCAGGAAAAGGATATTCTATACATATCATTTTCCTCCGGTTTAAGTGGAACTTATAATACCTCAAGATTGGTAATTAGAGATTTGACAGAGGATTACCCAGATAGAAAAATCTATGGAGTAGATTCTCTATGTGCTTCTGTTGGTGAAGGATTGTTAGTGCTTCACGCTGCTATGAAGAAGAAAACTGGCCTTAGTATCGAAGAATTAAGAGATTGGGTGGAGCAAAATAAGAGTAACGCCCGCCATTGGTTTACAGTAAAGGATCTTTATTTTCTAAAACGCGGTGGAAGATTAACTTCGATTGAAGCTTTTGTTGGCACGGCATTAAAAATAAAACCTGTTTTAACAACGGATGCGGCAGGCAAGTTAACAGTGAATTCTAAAATACGCGGATCTCGAGCGGAACTAGATTTTCTTAGCACCAAGCTGGAGAACGAAGGCTCCCAGTTGGCGGAGCAAACTGTTATTATTGGTCATGGTGATGATCTGGAGCAGGCTCAGGAGTTGGAACGTATTATTCGTGGGAAAAATATAGTAAAAGATGTTATCATCACAAAAATTGGTCCGGTCATTGGGACACATACGGGACCTGGAATGTTAGCACTTGTATATATGGGAAAAGAAGATTGAAAGGCACAGAGAAACAATGAAGCAGGACAGAATAAGCTCAGGTAATCAGGAGCAGCAGATAAAAGCCTATAAGAAGGATGCAGACTATTCCTATACCTTGGGTGCATTTCCTACTTATGAATTAATTAAATCTATGCCGAATCAGGTTCGAAAGGTGCTTCTAGATACGAGCTTTACTGATCAGGAGCACTTAAAAAGCCTGTGTCGGGAATATCAGATACCCTTTGAATATAATAATAAATTGATCACAAAGCTTAGTGATAAGGAAAATTGCTACGTCGCTGGTATATTTGAGAAATATAGTTGTACTATGAGTGCGGATAAGCCGCATATTGTATTAGTGAACCCAAGTAATATGGGGAACCTGGGGACGATCCTTCGAACCGCAGTGGGTTTTGGTATTTATGATATTGCGATTATTTTACCTGGAGCAGATATCTTTAACCCAAAGACGATTCGTGGATCCATGGGTGCCTTGTTTAAATTAAATATTCATCTTTATGAATCATATGAAGAATACCGGAGTGAATTTCCAAAGCATGAGGTATTTACCTTTATGCTGAATGGTGAGAAGACTCTGACTTTGCAGGATTGTCCAAAAGCAGAGCTTTTTGCGCTAGTCTTTGGTAACGAAGCAACAGGACTTAATGATTCCTTTTTAACCGCCGGTACCAGCATATTCATTCCTCAGTCACCGGATGTGGATTCTTTGAATCTGACCATTGCAGTTGGGATAGGAGCCTATGCCTTTATGAACCGGTAATGTCTGAATGAGAGAATGGAGGAGCGTATGAAACTAAGTTACAAACGTACTTTCTTTATTGGTCTTGCATTTATGTCGATAAGTTCTTTTTGGCAGATGTATGATACAATCATACCATTAATGCTAAAGAATACCTTTCACTTAGGGGAAACCCTTACAGGTCTTGTTATGGCGCTGGATAATGTATTGGCATTATTTTTACTGCCGATATTCGGCGCATTTTCAGACCGTGTTAATACTCCCCTTGGAAAAAGGACACCCTTCATTCTTATTGGGACGATTACTGCGGTCATTTCAATGACCTTTATACCGATCGCAGATAAGATTGCGAATATGGCGCTATTTCTTGTATTTCTTGCCGTGGTCTTGATTGCCATGGGATCTTATCGCTCGCCGGCGGTGGCATTAATGCCGGATTTGACTCCTAAGCCTTTAAGGAGCAAAGCAAATTCTATTATCAACCTGATGGGAGCAATCGGCGGTGTTTATACACTGGTTATGATAAAGCTGTTAGTTAGGGAAGAATCGAATAGTTATACACCCTTATTTATATCAATTTCAGCAATTATGGTATTTGCCGTGATTCTTTTGGTAATAACTATTTCGGAGAAGAAGTTGGCTAGTACCATTGATTTAGAGGAAGGTCTTGAGAAAAGAATAGATTCTCAGGAGGTGGCCGGAGAGCAATCTTTTGGAGAGAAGATGCCAAAAGAGGTAAGAAGAAGCTTTGTTTTTATACTGGCGTCTATTTTCCTGTGGTTTTTTGCCTATAATGCGGTTACAACCGCCTACTCCAGATATACGCAGCAGGTTTGGGGATTAGAAAAGGCGGGATTTACTGACTCGCTGTTAATCGCAATGATTGCTGCTATCGTAAGTTACATACCGATTGGTATTATTGCCAGTCTTATCGGAAGGAAGAAGACCATACTTGGCGGTATTCTGCTGATGACAGCTTCCTATGTATGCGGTGCTTTCTTTATCGAATATTCACCGATGATTAATGTGGTATTTGCTTTCACCGGCATCGGCTGGGCAGCAATTAATGTAAATTCATACCCTATGGTCGTGGAGATGTGTAAGGGTTCCGATATCGGAAAATATACAGGGATGTATTATACCTTTTCCATGTCTTCTCAGATACTGACACCGATTGTATCCGGTGCATTATTGGAATATGTTTCTTATCGAACCTTATTTCCCTATGCGATTATTTTTTCTGCTGCATCCTTATGCACGATGCTAGTTGTTAAGCATGGAGATTCAAAGCCTCCAAAGAAGAAGGATGTTATGGAAAGCTTTGATGTGGAGGACTAAAGAGAGGGGCGTTTCACAGGATGTGGGAGTATTTGTTGGTAATCCTATTGGCAGTAGTTATCATCTATTTTCTGGCTATTATACCAAAGCTAAAGAAAAATCCAATAAGTAATCAATTAAATGGCTGGCTGTATGCCCATCGTGGCTTACATGATAACAATTCGGCGGCACCGGAGAATTCCCTAAAGGCCTTTCAAAAAGCAGTGGAGCAGGGCTATGGGATTGAACTGGATGTGCAATTAACGAAGGATTTGGTAGCAATCGTATTGCATGATTATAATTTAAAGCGTGCTTGTGGTATTGATTTTAGGGTAGCGGAGCATACTTACGAAGAGCTGAAGCGGTATCACTTATTTCAATCCAAAGAGAAGATACCTACATTACGGGAAGTCCTTGATTTGGTTACCGGAAAAGTACCTTTAATTATTGAGTTAAAAATTCCTTGGACGGCGGGGGCGCTGTGTACCGTGGTTTCCGAAGAGTTAAGGGATTATAAGGGACTGTATTGTATTGAATCCTTTAATCCTTTTGGACTGATTTGGTATAAGCAGCATCAGCCTAAGGTGGTTCGTGGTCAGCTGGCAACAGACTTTATCAGAGAGAAGGCATCAGGCAATAAGGTTCAATACTTTTTATTAAAGCATTTATTATTGAATTTTTTATCAAAGCCGGATTTTATTGCATATCACCATGTCTATAAAACAGGGCTATCCTTTACGCTATGCAGAAAGCTTTTCCGAGTGAAAACAGTCGCTTGGACGATACAGTCACAGGAGGAGCTGGATAGCTGTAAAGATTATTTTGAGTTGTTTATCTTTGATAGCTTTATTCCTAGCGTAAGAGTAGGATGATAAGTAAAAATTAGTTATTTAAATAAAAGGATGAGGATTAAGATTTTCCGATTAGAGTGTATGGAAAGGCTTAGTCCTTATTTTTGTGTTCTGATCGCTCATTTTTACAAGTTATTAATTGCATAAGAACTGTTTCTTTGGAGATGATTAATCTCATAAGAATGAAGAAGGACGTGAATTAATGATTAGGTTTGTATTAATTAGTTTGTTCGAATGCTTATGGTGCCTGTCTAATTTGATTGTTAAGCCAAGGAGGTTAAACTATCAAAAGGGATTACAACGGGAGTTTGATAGCAGAAATATTGATGCCAAAGAATATCATAAGATCAAGAAAGATCATTTCAAAATTACATCTGATTATGGTTATAAGCTATCCTGTGAATTTATAGAGTGCCCCGGTAATGTTGATAATAAGATAGTTATCTTCTGCCATGGTCTTGGTTATGCAAGATATGGCTGTATTAAATATGTTGATTTCTTTTTAAAAATTGGATATTCAATTTTAATGTATGACCATCGCAATCACGGGGAAAGCGGAAAAGCCCATACCTCTATGGGATTTTATGAGAGATATGATTTAGTAAGAGTTGTGGATTGGTGTTATGAAACCTTTGGTTCCGAGTGTAAGGTTGTAACCCACGGTGAATCCATGGGGGCTGCAACGGTACTATTGCATCTGGGCATTGATAAAAGAGTGAAGTGTGCCATTGCTGATTGTGCCTATTCTGATTTGACAGATTTGCTTCGGCATCAGCTGAAGCAGTTTTACCATCTGCCGGGCTTTCTAATTCCTGTCGTCAGTCATCTGACTTACCTGCGTGCCGGATTTCGTTACCGGCAAGTATCTCCGATCATGACAGTTAGAAGGGTGGAGACACCGATCTTATTTATTCATGGAAAGATAGACAATATGGTGCCGTCCAGGATGTCTAGGAAGATGTATCGCGTGAAAATGGATAAGAAGGCTATTTACTTGGTGGCGAAGGCACGCCATGCGGCTAGTTATATGACGAATAAGGAGGGGTATGAGAAGCGGGTGGAGGAGTTTCTTAACAAATATGTGAAGTAGTGAAGGATAGCTCTTGTTTTATCATTAAGCAAGAGCGGATTCCGAAAGAGTATTGATATAACTATTATTTGACAGAGGTATAAAAACTTGAAAAAGACATCAACTAAAAACGTATATTTAATATATACCATTTCGTTTTTACTCTTATTACCAGTTGTGTTTCTCCCGTTTATTCTAAAAGACAAATCCTTTGTATGGCACATGGATGGTCTATATCAGCATTATCCAATTCTCCAATATTATGGAAAGCTGCTAAGGGGAATATTAACCGGACAAGGCTTTCCTATGATTGATTATCAACTTGGGTTGGGCTTTGATACGATTACAACCTTACATTATTATGCATTAGGGGATCCATTAGCCTTATTAACAGTATTTATGACTCCGGAAAATGGGGCTACTCTATATAACATACTGGTCTTGCTACGGTTTTATCTGGCAGGAATCAGCTTTATTCTATTTTGCAGCTATTGGGGAAAGAGGGGGGTTGGAGTCAGTCTTGGAGCTTTGATCTATGTTTTTTGCGGATATGCGAATTTTGCAGGGCCCAGACATCCCTATTTCTTGAATCCTATGATTTATTTACCTCTAATATTACTTGGATTAGAAAAAGTACTTCGAAAACAGAAGCCCTATTTGCTTTTAATTATGGTCTTTATTAGTACAATCAGTAATTTCTATTTCTTTTATATGCTTTCGATTATTGCTGTGATTTATGTGATATTTCGTTATTTTTATACCTACTATAAACACGAAAAAAATGTCTTTCTAGGGTTATTAATGACTGGGTTAAGGACTGGTGGGTATTATTTGCTGGGAATTGCTATGGCCTCCATTGTTTTTATACCTATGGTATACGCGTTTTTGCAAAACGGAAGGTTAAATAGCAAACCGGAACTGGCAACAGGTTTTTTTCATTATCCCAAGGAGTATTACATCTCTCTAGTGCAGGCAATGTTCGTAGAGGGAGTGAGATCTGGGTATTGGGTTTTGTTAACTTTTTCTTCTGTGGCGGTCGTAAGTATAGCTATTTTATTTTGTAATAAAAGGTATCGGCAGCTTCAGTTCGCTTTTGTGTTATGTTTTGCGGGATTGATCATACCTAGCTTTGGATATATGATGAATGGATTTGCATATCTGGCAAATCGTTGGACATTTTTGATCAGTTTTTTGATAGCTCTTACATTTACGATGACCTTTGATAAGTTATTTCGTTTGGAGTGGAAGGAAAAGTTGATGCTATTAGGCTTTCTTATTATTTATGGGCTGGCAACCTTTTACTTTCCCTCAGAAAAAACAGTAAAATATGAATTTTTCATATTACTGGGTGTTATTGTTTTAACTATATTCGTACAAACAAGTTGGTTTTCGCATAAACCCTTTTTACAAATCATTACGGTATATATGCTGGTGATTTTAACGCTTGTCTTTAACGGATATTTATTGTATTCCAGTAAATATAGCAACTATGCAAATCAATTTATCGACCAAAATAAAGTTGAAACCTTTTCCGAAAAGGGAGCGTTATCCTTCCTGCCTAGCAAGAAAGATAATTCCTTTTATCGTATTGAAACCTATGGTGAAAATGTACTGAACGACTCAATCAGAGTTGGTTTTCAGGAAGTAGCCGCTTACTACAGTGTTATGAATGGCAATATTACTGCCTATTTTAAGAATCTGGAACTATTAAATCAAAGATCCGCATTTCGATTTGATGATTTGGATAACCGGACGATATTAGATGAATTAGAACATGTTAAATATTTTGTGACCACCCAAAAAAATACAGTTCCATACGGTTATCAGCTAATCAAGGAAGATAAGAAAGATGATGTTAATTACTATCTTTTTGAAAATCAATATTTTTTACCGCTTGGATATATGTATGATCGATATATGCTGGAAAAGGAGTATAGTAAATTAAGCTCTTTAGAAAAACAATCGTCAATGATGGACGCTGTAATTCTTAATAAGGAAAGTGTATATGCGGAAAAATTAAATAGTAACAAGGAGTTTGGAGTAGAAAAAATAGATGCTAAAATCATTTCAAGTAAAAATATCGTAATCAAGGAGAACAAGCTCCGAATAAAAAAATCTGGCGCAAAGTTAATATTAGAGTTCGAAAGTAAACCAAATACGGAAACTTATGTTAGATTTGATAATATTAGATTAAAAACCAATGATGATAAAACAACTACAGTTAAAGTAAAAGGAAAAAATGGAGTAACAAAAAAGGTAGTTATCAGGAACGAATATAACTCATTCTACTTTGGACAACACAATTATCTTGTAAATCTCGGATACTGCAAGGAGGGGGAAACAAAGGTCGCAATAACCTTTCAGGGACCTCAAACGTTCTATTATGATAATATTGAAGTCTATAGTCTGGATATGAATTATTATAAAGGCCAAGCGGAACAACTTAGTTACAATACCTTGAATTTAGTAGAAGTGGCAAATAATACAATTCGAGGAGAGATAGACCTGGAGAAAAAGGGGATTATGGCTTTTAGCATTCCCTATAGTACTGGTTGGAAAGCATATGTGGACGGTGAAGTAACAGAAATTCTTAAAGTTAATATTAAGAATATGGCCATCCCCTTGGCAGCAGGAAAGCATTATATAACGTTAAAATATGAAACCCCATATTTAAAGCTGGGAAGTTTGATATCAGCAGTTGCTTTTCTAATCTTTATAGGAATAGTTATCCGGGATAAAAACAGAACAAGGTTGCATAATCAATCAATTAGAAAGACATAAGGAAAGTGTGACTTATATGGAAAAAATATCAGTGATAGTACCATGCTTTAATGAACAGGAAGCATTACCTTTATTTTATATTGAAATTTGTAAAGTGGCAGAAGCATTAAAACAACTTGAATTTGAATTTATATTTATAGATGATGGCTCTAAGGATAATACTGCTGAAATAATGAAAGAGTTAAATGGACAAGACCCAAGAGTACATTATGTCTCTTTTTCAAGAAACTTTGGAAAAGAAGCAGCAATCTACGCCGGCTTAAAGAAATCCATCGGTGATTATGTGGTTTTGATGGATGTTGATCTACAGGATCCGCCAGCATTAATTCATACCATGTATGATAATATAAAAAATGATGGCTATGATTGTGTTGCAACGAGGAGAGTGAACAGAGAAGGTGAACCAAAGATCAGATCTTTTTTCGCAAAATGCTTTTACAAGCTGATGAATAAAATATCCAGTACAGAATTCGTAGATGGTGCAAGAGATTACCGTATGATGAAACGTCAGATGGTAGATGCTGTTCTTGAAATGTCAGAATATAACCGGTTTTCAAAAGGTATCTTCAGCTGGGTGGGATTTCGTGTTAAGTGGTTGGAATATGTGAATGAGCAGCGTGTAGCTGGAGAAACCAAATGGTCCTTTTGGAAATTATTCCTCTACTCTTTGGATGGAATTATCGCTTTTTCAACAATTCCTCTAACGATAGCATCTTATATCGGGATTTTATTCTGCTTTGTTGCATTTATTCTGATTATATTTATTATAGTTAAAACTATGATATGGGGTGACATGACCTCGGGCTGGCCATCACTGTTCTGTATCATCAGTCTCATTGGCGGATTGCAAATGCTTTGTATTGGAGTTCTTGGTCATTATCTTTCGAGAACTTATCTGGAGTCCAAGAAGAGACCCATTTATATTGTGAAGGAAGAAAAATAAGGTAGAATAATGAGTCGAAAAAATGAGGTCAAAAAAGAGATTGAATCATGTGATGAAATACAAAGAGGTGGCGTATGTTTAAGAGCCTGTATCGTAAATATAAAGAGATGATTTTATTTGTTGTGTTCGGAGTATTCACAACCTTAGTAAATGTTGTTGCGTATTTTATTAGTTCAAGATTATGCCACTTTAATGTAATGACTAGTACGATTCTTGCTTGGTCACTGGCAGTAATGTTTGCTTATGTAACTAATAGAAAATACGTATTTAAGAGCGAAAACACTTCGATAAAGTCAGTTACAATGGAATTTGGAGCATTTATCAGCAGCAGACTTTTAACCGGGTTATTAGATCTGGCTCTTATGTATATTTTCGTCAAAGTGTTGGGACAGAATGATGTGATGATTAAGATAATTTCAAATATAATAATTGTAATCAGTAATTACTTATTAAGCAGATTAATGGTGTTTAGACATCATACAACGAATTAGAAGGAATTGAAGTGCTAAATTATAATAAGTTTTTATAATATAAATGCAAATAAAAATTATAAGCTTCATAACGTTGAAACAAGCCTGCATCTTAGTTAGATACAGGCTTGTATTATTACGAAAAATCAATCCTATAAATCCTTACCATCCACAGCAGCCATCTTCATCGCACGTACCTTTAAGGATAAGCCAAAGAGATTAATGAAGCCTTCTGCATCATGATGATTATAAAGCTCACCGGTCGTAAAGGAAGCAATGCTCTCATTGTATAAGGAGTAAGGTGAAGTAGTACCCTGCTTAATAATATTACCTTTATAAAGCTTTAGTTTAACTTCGCCGGTTACATACTCCTGTGTTACATCAACAAATGCCTGATAAGCCTCTCTTAAAGGAGTAAACCATTTTCCCTCATATACGATATCGGCATAACGGTTGGCCACTTCTTTCTTAGCAGTAAGAGTAGCGCGGTCAAGAATTAATTCCTCCAGCTGTGTATGAGCTTCCATTAAGATGGTACCGCCTGGAGTTTCGTATACACCACGGGATTTCATTCCTACAACACGATTTTCTACGATATCTACGATACCAACGCCATGCTTTCCGCCAATTGCATTTAATTCCTTGATGATATCAGTAACGGACATTTTCTTGCCGTTTAAAGCAGTAGGTACACCCTTTTCAAAGGATAAGCTAAGAGTTTCAGCTTCTTCCGGAGCTTTCTCCGGAGCCACACCAAGTACTAATAAGTGATCATAGTTTGGTGCATTTGCCGGATCCTCAAGTTCAAGACCTTCATGGCTAATGTGCCATAAGTTACGGTCACGGGAGTAGCTGTTATCAGCGGAAAAAGGTAAATGAATACCGTGCTTCTCGCAGTATTCAATCTCTTCCTCACGGGAGGACATAGTCCAAATTCTCCAGGGAGCAATAATCTTAAGATCAGGAGCCAGTGCTTTGATGGTCAATTCAAAACGTACCTGATCATTACCCTTGCCGGTTGCACCATGACAAATCGCTGTAGCGCCTTCTTTTCTGGCAATTTCTACAAGTCTTTTTGCAATTACCGGACGAGCCATGGAAGTACCTAATAAATATTTATTTTCATATACTGCATTCGCTTTTACGCAAGGTACAACATAATCATCTACGAACTCTTCAACAACGTCTTCAATGTATAATTTAGTTGCTCCGGATAATGCCGCTCTTTCCTCCAAGCCGTCAAGCTCATTGCCCTGACCAACATCGATACATACGCATACGACATCATAATCGTAATTTTCCTTTAACCAAGGGATGATAGCGGTAGTATCAAGACCACCGGAATAAGCAAGAATAACTTTTTCTTTCATTTATGTTACCTCCTAAAATTTGTTATCTTATTTTTTAATGTAAGCGATCAGAAGTGCTTATACATCTGATTGAGGCACTGATATTCTGCCCTGCTTCTGGGTGATGGGAACCTGGGTTAAGGTGTGTTCCGTAGTGGCTCCCACTAATATGTGATTAAATATACATCATATTTTATTATTATGCAAGAGGAAATTTGATAAAAGTATAAAAATACAATAATTTTTTATTGAAGTATAGTATACAATATCAGGCTTGTCTCATCTTGCAATCATATTAGGTGTTAAGGCTTTACAGTTAGTAACTATCCTTCTCTTTTCATAGATAGAAGAAAATAAAGATATTTTATAGGATAAAACATAGCTGTGTTATAGTAAAGATTAGCTTCCTCAAATTCTCTTATTTTTGTTCTTGGATGAAGGCTTTTTCTTAATGGTAAACAGAAAGCCAATACAAAGGAAGGTGTATCCAATGGTAATATATATATTGTTTTTACTTATAATAGCAGAAAGAAAAAACAAGATTGCTGCAATAAAATACAAGGACGGGACAATGTTTTTGGATATTTTCATAAGAACCTCCTAATAACAATAAAATTCATGGTTATTTTCAAATAATAAATTAAGGATTTCTATAGTTAAGAAGCAAAGGTTTGTAAATAATAATCTTCGAAAAATACATATTGTAATTTTATACCGAATGGAAAAAAGATTCAAGCTGCATTTCCTTGAAGTGGTAAACTTTATACAGCAAATTCTGAGTAAGTATTTACATGGTGATTATAATTATTATAATGAAAGTAAGGATTGAAAGAGATAATAAACATTAATCGATTAAATTTTATAAAAGTCATATATCTCAGAATGGAAAAGGAGAATAATTATGTATCAGATTATATTGGCATCGGAATCACCGAGAAGGAAAGAAATTATGGATACCATGGGAATACGCTATAAGGTAATCACATCCAATGTGGAAGAGGCAGTTGAGGAGAAGGTACCGGAAGAAATGGTACAAGCCATTGCCAGACTCAAAACAGCAGAGGTGTTGAAAAAACAGCAGCAGTTATATCCGGAGCACCAGGATGTGATCATTCTGGGCGCGGATACGATGGTATTTTATGGAGAGCATGCCCTTGGTAAGCCTCAGGATGAGCAGGACGCAATTCGAATGCTGAGTATGCTGTCTGAGGATTCTCATAATGTCATAACCGGAGTTAGCATCATTATAGCGAATAGATATGGCTTTGAAGAGAGAATCTCCTTTGCGGTCAGCACCAAGGTCACAGTTCAGCCCCTTACCCTGGAGCAAATCTTAGATTATATTGCAACGGGAGAACCCATGGATAAGGCTGGCGCTTACGCAATCCAAGGGAAATTCGGTATCTATATTAAAGAGATTGCAGGCGATTATTATAATATTGTAGGCTTCCCCATCTCTAAGATAAATGAGGTTCTGCTTCAAAAGGGGATTGATATAAAAAAATTAAAATAGGTATTGCATAAAATTAAATCAGGATGTATAATTATAAATAATTTTTCTCCCGGATGGTTTTTCCATCTGTTTGGAGGGCCGGAGGTGAGAGTTTCTTGATACGTCATTTTACAATGGAAGATTATGATGAAGTGTATCAATTATGGAAAGCGACACCGGGTATGGGACTGCGAAGCCTAGATGATTCCAAGGAGGGTATCGCAAAATTTATAAGCAGAAACCCGAGTACTAATTTCGTAGCAGTTGAAAATGGCAGCATTATAGGTACGGTTCTCAGCGGGCACGATGGCAGACGTGGATTTTTATACCATACTTGTGTGAAGGCTTCCTGCCAAAGAAGATCCATTGGAAGAAAACTAGTAGAAAAAGTGATAGCAGCAATGCAGCAGGAAGGAATCATGAAACTATCCTTGGTTTGTTTTTCAGATAATGAAAATGGAAATCAATTCTGGGAATCTCTCGGCTGGATAAATCGAGAAGAGTTGAATTTTTATTCGTTTTCCATTTTTGAGGGTGAGCATTAATTTGAGGTCTATCACATAGCAAGCTACAGAAAAAGATAGAACTATAATGAGGATGCAAGTAGGCTAATCTTCTAATTTAATAGGAACACAAGCTCTACACTTTGAGCAGACGGAGGTTAAGAATGAAAATAATTGACGGTGGCGTTACCGCAGCCCAAGGATTTCAGGCAGCCGGGGTATATGCCGGAATTAAGAACAAGATAAAAAAAGATATGGCACTGGTATACTCAAGTGTACCGGCAGCGCATGCCGGAACCTATACCACGAATATGGTAAAAGCTGCACCTGTAAAATGGGATATGAAGTTGACAAAGGAAAGCCCATTAGTTCAGGCGGTGGTTTTAAATAGCGGGGTAGCAAATGCATGTACCGGTGCAGAGGGTGATATCAACAATGAATTAATGGCTAAAGCAGTATCAGAAGCGATGAATATACCATTGAATTTCGTATATACCGCATCAACCGGTGTTATTGGCAAACAAATGCCGATTGCTGTAATTCAAGAAGGCGCTAAGCTGTTAGCTTCAGAGCTAACGCAAGGTAGGGAGGCAGCAGCTAAAGCAGCAGAAGCAATCATGACCACCGATACCTATTCCAAGGAATGTGCAGTAACCCTCACAGTTGATGGCAAGGAGATAACAGTCGGAGGCATGGCAAAGGGCTCGGGTATGATTCATCCGAATATGGCGACGATGCTGGGTGTCGTTACCACAGATCTAGCCATCTCAAAGGATTTATTACAGGAAGCTTTAAGTGCTGATGTTAAGAAATCCTTTAATATGATTAGTGTAGACCGTGATACCTCTACGAATGATTCCTTATTTATATTGGCAAATGGATTAGCGGGAAATACACCGATCACAGAGAAGAATGAAGATTATGAGAAGTTTTGTGCAGCCTTAAATTATGTGACGACAAGCTTGGCCAAGAAAATGGCTGCTGACGGAGAAGGTGCTACCAAATTATTCGAGGTTCAGGTGATCAATGCCCCAAGTGAGGAAGAGGCAGTGATACTAAGTAAGTCAGTTATCACCTCCAATCTTGTAAAATCAGCCGTATTCGGTAACGATGCAAATTGGGGAAGAATTATCTGCGCACTTGGTTATTCCGGGGTGAGCTTTGACCCGGAAAAAGTCGATCTATTTGTGGAAAGTGCGGACGGAAAACTTCAGTTGGTAGAGAACGGTATGGCAACGGATTACTCAGAAGAGCTTGCAACTAAGATTCTCGCTGGAAAAGAAGTAAAGGCGACCGCAGACCTAAAATCCGGAACCGCGACCGCAACTGCCTGGGGCTGTGATTTGACTTATGACTATGTCAAGATAAATGCAGACTACAGATCCTAAATGCGAGCATAATAAAAAAACATAATTAAAATAAATAATTTAAAAGCTAATTAAAAACATAATTAAAAACATGATTAAAAACGTGATTAAAAACGTGATTAAAAACATTGATCAAAACACGATCAAATACTCAATTGTAACCTCGGAAAGGAAATACAAAATGGAACAAATGGATCAGATATTACTAAAGGCACAGACATTAATCGAAGCCTTACCCTATATACAGAAATTCAATAACAAAAAGGTAGTTGTAAAATACGGTGGCAGTGCAATGCTGGATGAGAATCTTCAGCTCAATGTAATCAAGGATGTAGCCTTATTAAAGCTGGTAGGAATGCAGCCGATTATTGTCCATGGCGGTGGGAAGGAAATTACCAAATGGCTGGGTCTCATGGGGCATGAATCGAGATTCATCGAGGGCCTTCGTGTTACTGATGAGCCAACGATGGAAGTAGCTGAAATGGTACTGGGTAAGGTGAATAAAAACCTGGTGCAGATGGTAGAAAAGCTGGGTGTGAAGGCGGTTGGTATCAGCGGCAAGGATGGCAGTACCCTAAGGGTTGAGAAGAGAACAGTAAACGGCCAGGATATTGGCTTTGTGGGTAATATTACAGAGGTAAATACCGAGCTCATCAATACCTTAATTGATAATAATTTTGTACCGGTTATCGCACCAATCGGTGTTGATGATGCTTACCAGAATTATAATATCAATGCAGATGATGCCGCATGTGCGGTCGCTAGAGCGATTGGTGCTGAGAAGCTGGTATTTTTAACAGATATCGAAGGAGTATATGCTGATCCGCAGGATAAGGACAGCTTGATTTCCGTATTGACCTTAGATAAAGCAGATGAGCTGTTAGACAGTGGATTCATCGGCGGTGGCATGCTTCCAAAGATAAAAAATTGCGTTGATGCTGTTCGAAATGGTGTATCCAGAGTACATATTTTGGACGGTAGAATTGAACATTGTCTCTTACTTGAATTCTTTACTAATAAGGGTATTGGAACAGCCATTATTGATAAGTCAAGTATATTCGAAAATGAAGAATAAATGGAGAAGCCTATGAAGCATTATATTGAAGAAGCAGAACAGCAGTTGATGCATACCTATAACCGTTATCAGATCGTTTTTGACCATGGAAACGGTATGTACCTATACGATGTCGAGGGGAAAGAATATCTGGATTTTGCAGCAGGAATAGCGGTATTTGCCCTTGGTTACAATAATAAGGATTACAATGATGCCTTAAAGGCGCAAATTGATAAATTACTTCATACCTCTAATTTGTATTACACCATACCACTGGCAGAGGCCGCAAAGAAATTTAATCAGATCTCAGGAATGGATCGGGTATTTTTTACCAGCAGCGGTACTGAAGCAATCGAAGGAGCTGTCAAGCTGGCACGTAAATATTATTTCAAAAAACACGGAATCTCTAACAGCCAGATTATCTCTATGAACCACTCCTTCCATGGAAGAAGTATGGGAGCCTTGAGCGTCACCGGCACCGCAAAATACCGGGAAGCCTTTGAGCCCTTAATCGGAGGTGTAGTATTCGCTGAATTTAATAATTTGGATAGCGTGAAGGAGCTGCTTATGCAAAATACAGCAGCGATCATTATGGAACCAATGCAGGGAGAAGGCGGCTACTATCCGGCCACAGCGGAATTTATCCAAGGGGTGAAAGCTTTGTGCGAGGAGAGAGATATCGTTCTAATTCTGGATGAGATTCAGTGCGGTATGGGACGTACCGGAACCATGTTCGCCTATGAGCAGTACGGTGTTAAGCCGGATATCATAACAAGTGCTAAGGCTCTTGGTTGCGGTGTTCCGGTTGGAGCCTTTGCAGCGGTAGAAAAGGTTGCGGCAGCTTTTGAGCCTGGGGATCATGGAACGACCTATGGCGGCAATGCCTTTGCAACAGCTGCTGTAGCAAAGGTGATTGATCTTTTTGAGAGTGAGAAGCTGCTGGAGCATGTGCAACAGATCGCACCGTATATGGAAGAAAAGTTAAATATGCTGGTGGAAAAGCATGATTGTATCGTTGAACGGCGCGGCATGGGTCTAATGCAGGGATTAGAATTTAAAATGCCTGTGAAGGATATCATTCCGAAGGTTTTAGAAAAGGGACTTGTTCTGATTTCCGCTGGAGCGAATGTAATACGTTTTGTTCCGCCTTTGATCGTGGAGAAGGAGCATATTGATGCTATGATCGTAATTTTAGACCAGGTTTTAAGTGAATTATAAAAATGATAACCGGGTAAACTCCTATGAATGAAAAGCAGGAGAGTTACCCGGTTTTTTAGTAAATCTTGTATAGTCTTTCTTTAATTTGGAAAAAATGATTTGTAAAAGCTAAATCGTCAAAATACCGCTCATCACAAAATCCAAATCATAACGAAATGAAGGAAAGGTTAGGTACAAATCATGTGGGGGTTTCTTATCGCTATTATATCAGGCGCATTAATGAGTACTCAAGGAGTATTAAATACGGGAGTAACAAAACAAACCAGCATATGGGTATCAGCCAGTTTTGTTCAATTCTCTGCTTTGCTGGTATGCTTAATTGCATGGCTTGTAACCGGCAGGCAGGGTAGCTTTGGTACCCTAGTTAAGGTGGAGCCGAAATATCTATTAGTTGGTGGTATGCTAGGAGCATTCATAACCTTCACGGTTATCAAAAGTGTGGATACCCTGGGACCTGCAATGGCTAATATGTTTATCATCACAGCTCAAATGATTGTTGCGTATTTAATTGAGATATTTGGATTATGCGGGGCAGAAAAAGTACAGTTTGAGTGGAGAAAGCTAGTAGGTGTTTTGTTCATCATTGCAGGTATCGCTATTTTTCAATGGGGTAGAAAAAATTGTGCATGATTATTTTTAATTATATCATTAAAACCTATTGTAAATAAGGTACAAGTTATGTAAAATGAGAATGTCTTATCAAAAAAAGTATAGAGGGTACTTTTTAAGTCTTCTTTTTATTAAGAAAGGAAGACGATAATGAAACGTAAATTTATAATAACAGGGATTACCTGTGTGTTTTTGCTTGTATCAGGAATATGCTACAGCTGTTCCTATCAAAAGCAGCAAGCCGAACTTGAATCAGTTGATACGATTGATCTCGCGGCGACTCAAGCAGCAGAGCCGAAAGATCAGGATGGGTTACTTTTAGCTGAAAATGAGATGAATGAGGATAATCTGCTTTCACCAACATCAGAACCGGATGGAAAGAAAGAAGCAAGTGTTATCTATGTACATGTCTGCGGTGCTGTTTCTCATCCGGGCGTCTACGTTGTGGAGGAAAGAGCCAGGGTAATTGATGCTTTGCAGCTTGCCGGCGGATTGACAAAGGAAGCGGCAGGAGATTATTTAAATCAAGCCCAGCCAATCACGGATGGTCAGCGAATTTATGTGCCGACGAAATCTGAATTAGACAGCCTGGCAACGAGTGAATTAGTGGCCGGAGCGGTAATAGGTGCAGAAGATAATAAAGCTACGAAGAATTCCTCGCTGGTCAATATTAATACAGCTGACGCAACTCAGCTAATGACTTTACCCGGTATTGGACAGTCGAAGGCAAATAGCATTATAGAATACCGCGATGCTAACGGAGCATTTAAGGCGATTGAGGATCTAATGAAGGTGCCAGGGATTAAAGAGGGCTCCTTTGGCCAGATATCGGATAAAATATCAGTAAATTAATCTGGAAAAAAATATGATAGCATAGATTGATGAAGAGTTTTTAATTAATAGTATGGAATCTAATTAAGAGGTGATAATATGGCAAAGAAAGTACTTGTTGTGGACGATGAAAAATTAATCGTAAAGGGAATCCGGTTTAGTCTTGAGCAGGATGGTATGGAAGTGGACTGTGCATATGATGGAGAAGAAGCATTAGAAGCCGCAAAGAATAAGGAATATGATGTTGTGCTCCTTGATGTTATGCTTCCAAAGCTGACTGGATTTGAAGTATGTCAGCAGATCAGAGAGTTTTCTACGATGCCTGTTATTATGTTAACTGCCAAAGGCGATGATATGGATAAGATTCTTGGCTTGGAGTATGGAGCAGATGATTATATTACTAAGCCCTTCAACATTCTTGAGGTAAAGGCACGTATTAAAGCCATCATGCGTCGCAGCAGCAAGTCAAACTCCGCGAACGATGCGGACAAGAAAACCGTTACCTTTGGTGATATGAAGATTGATTGTGAAAATAAGAGAGTCTATATCGCAGGAAAAGAGGTTAATTTAACTGCAAAGGAATTTGATTTACTTGAATTACTAGTTTTCAATCCGAATAAGGTATATAGCCGTGAGAATTTGTTGAATATCGTTTGGGGCTATGATTATCCAGGTGATGTTAGAACCGTGGATGTTCATATTAGAAGATTACGTGAAAAGATTGAAAGCAATCCAAGTGAGCCAAAATATATACATACAAAATGGGGTGTAGGATATTTTTTCCAAAATCAAGAGTAAATTCAAACTTTTAAATAGTATGCGGATCTATTTGCTCCTGGTCTATATTGTACTTGGAGTTGTTCCATTATTGTTCTTCTCCTTGGTGGTGTTAAATACCTATGAAGAAAATGCAATTACGAATAAAGTCACAACATTGCAAAATCAAGGAAGTATTCTATCGAATAAGTTAGATGCGAGTCTTTATCTGACCACCGGTGATGATGCGGAGATTGATGAAGAAATTAGCCGACTAGCGGATATTTATAATGGGCGTATTATCATAGTCAATGGGAATATGAACATTGTAAAGGATACTTACTCTTTAGAAGAGGGCAAGTATCTGGTTTCTGCTGATGTTATTCAATGTCTAAAAGGAACGACGCCGACTCCGGTACATGACAGGAACACGCATTATCTGAAGTTCGCGTATCCAATCACTCATAATGAAACGAAAGATATTATGGGTGTTATTGTTATGAGCTTTTCCACGAAGGATATACAAAGTATCCGCGAAAGTTTAAATCAACGTGCGGCTGTATTTGTAGTTACCTTAGCGATTTTGATTATTTCTTTTGCCATTTATTTTTCCGGAACTCTGACAAAACCCTTAACAAGCATTGTTAATTCCATCGACCGAATCACGGACGGATATCTGGAAGGAGAAGTGTCCATTAAGGGATATAATGAGATTGAAAAGATATCGGATTCCTTTAATCATATGATTAATCAAATGAAGAAGCTGGAAAGCTCCAGGCAGGAATTCGTTTCAAATGTATCCCACGAGCTTAAAACACCGATTACCTCTATTAAGGTTCTTGCGGATTCCTTGCTAATGCAGGAGGATGCGCCGGTGGAGCTATATCGCGAATTCTTAACCGATATTACAGATGAAATTGAACGTGAAAATAAGATAATTAATGACCTTCTTTCATTGGTGAAATTGGATAAGACCGCTGGGGATATGAACATTACAGCAATTAATATCAATGAGCTTCTGGAGCTGATACTCAAGCGATTACGACCAATTGCTCAGAAACAGAATATTGAGATGATATACGAAAGCTTCCGTCCTGTGGTTGCTGAAGTTGATGAAGTGAAGATATCTCTTGCTGTATCTAATTTAATTGAAAACGCAATTAAATATAATACAGAGGATGGTTGGGTCAGAGTATCCTTAAACGCAGACCATAAGTATTTCTTTATTAAAGTATCGGATTCAGGTATCGGTATTCCGGAAGCTGCCTTGGATTCTATTTTCGAGCGCTTTTATCGTGTGGATAAGGCGAGATCGAGAGGAACCGGTGGAACAGGGCTTGGACTTGCAATTACGAAAAATGTAATTTTAATGCACCATGGAGCTGTTAAGGTTTATAGTAAGGAAGGCGAGGGAACGACCTTCAATGTAAGGATTCCTTTAAACTATGTGGCCTACTAGCCAAACGGATTGTTTAATTATATTTCTTAGTCACTAGGTGGAACGGAGATTTACATGAAAAGATCATTAGTGTTAATTATTCTTATACTAGCATCCGTCTTGATGGTTGCCTGCAGCAACCGTGAGGATGATGTGGACGGAGAGTCCAAAGTAGCCGTATATTACATTAATACAGATACAAAGGGCTTAATTAATGAAAGTTATCAATTAATCAGTACGGATTTTGAGGAGCAAATCAATGAGCTGCTCTATATGCTGAAATTAAATCCGGAGAAACTGGCTTATAAAAGTGCGCTTCCGGGTGATGTGAAATCGGATTATACTTTAAATGAGGATGGAAGTCTGACGGTCAATTTTGACTCCGTCTATAATAGTCTTACGGGAGTGGATGAAATCCTGGCTCGCGCTGCAATTGTTAAGACTTTGACTCAGCTGCAGGCCATTGAATATGTACAGATCAATGTGAACGGCAATCCACTGATTGATTCCAATGGAGATGTGGTTGGACCCCTTACTGCCGAGGATTTTATTGATGATACGGAGACGAATACGAATTATAGGGTTAAACTGTACTTTGCCAATGAATCCGGGGATGCACTCATTGAATATGATACGGACATTAATTATTCCGGTGTTGAATCCATTGAAGAATTAGCAATAAAGCAACTAATCAATGGACCCACGAAAATGGGTTTATATGATACAATTCCAAAGGATACGGTTCTGCTAAATCTCTATAAAACGGATGGGACTTGTTTTGTGGATTTTAATGAGAAATTTTTAGAAAAGCTTCCTGATATCACAGAGAAGGTTGCTATTTATTCCGTCGTAAATACTTTGGTAGAGCTTCCGGGAAATAATAAGGTGCAATTTCGTATCAATGGAGAGATACAGAAGACTTATTTGGAGAGTCTTGATTTTGATGTTCCCTTTGAAAGAAATCTTGATATTATTGAAACATCAAAACAAGATAATTAGAGTTTAAGCCGATAGTAACCTGCTAGTAAGGGAGGGGTGTGTATTTGGTCAAACGTCCACTCATATGGATTTTGATATTCTATCTAATGGGAATGTATCTTGCGTGGCATTCTGTCTCGGTCTACCTTGTTTTATTGCTGATCATTGTACTTTTCTTTTGTGCCTACCTGATTTTACATAAGGCAAGATTAAAAGTAGTAAGTTCCGGTGATAAATTTATTTGGTCCCTGCCGTTACTTTTACTATTAGGTTTTCTGGCAATGGGAGAGCAATTAAAAAAGCCTGCGCTTTATGATGCCTTTGATCAAAAGACTTATTGTGAAGTAACGGGTAAGATAGACATGATAGTAAAGAAGTCCTCCGGTGAAGCTATTTATTTGGAAAACAATAAAGTTACATTGCCTGAGGAACGCAGTTATAATTGTGAAGCAATTATAGTATATTGTAATGAAGCTACTGAATCTATTAAGAATTCCTTTGACACCACTGAACCACCAGCTTATCAGGTTGGTAATGAGGTTACTGTACAAGGAACTCTTCAGAAATTTTCTAAGGCCACAAATCCTGGCCAATTCAATGAACAACTCTATTACGACATTGAGAATATTGACTTTAAGCTACGAGCGAAATCTATTGCCATATCTGATGCCAGCTATTCGCGCTTTCATTCAGTTCTGAATCAATTCAAAGGTAATTTAATCGAAGTCTATAACAATATTTTATCAGAGAAAGACTCCGGAGCATTAGTTGCAATGCTACTGGGAGAAAAATATTTATTGGGAGATGAGATTAAAACTCTGTATCAGCAGAATGGAATTTCACATGTTCTTGCAATCTCAGGTCTTCACATATCCTTAATTGGAATGTTTGTATTTTCTATTCTGAAGCGTCTGAAAGTTCCCATACTCATTTCAACATTTATAACCATTTTCATTCTATATTGCTACGGTGTATTAACTAATTTCAGTGTCTCTACAAATCGGGCAGTTGTGATGATGGTGATTATGCTGCTGGCAGCCCTCATAGGTAAAACCTATGATATGCTTAGTGCTATGTCACTTAGTGCCTTTATCATCCTGTTACAAAATCCCCTTCAGGTGCTCAGTGCCGGGTTTTTGTTATCCTTTGGTGCAGTGCTGGGTATTGCGGTAATACTACCATGCTTCCAGCAATTGTTTCAGAAAAAGAATGTAATCCTAGACAGCATCTATATCAGTACCAGCGCCCAGCTGGCTACTGCTCCGATCATTGCTTATTTTTATTTCCAGCTCCCGCTCTATGGAATTCTAGTGAATCTGATCATCCTTCC
>JAQZBD010000241.1 GCA_029239235.1 Herbinix sp. | reverse complement strand
AGGAAAAGATGTACAAGGAAAAGATATATTATAATAAGATGAACTCTGATTTATTAACAGCTGGCACGGATACAACCTATCAGGAGCAAATTTTAATCATAGATGATGATGGAGATATCATGGATTTATTAGAAATCCATCTGTCCAGCGAAGGTTACCGTGTTCAAAAAGCATACAGTGCATGGGAAGGCTTGCACTTATTGGAAACCTATGATTTCAAACTGATTATAATGGATCTTGTGGTGCCAGGGATGGACGCACCATCGATGTGTAAAATTATTAGAGAGGAAAGCGCGATACCTATTATCTTACTAAGTGCAAATACTAAGGTGTTAGATAAAATAGTAGGACTTGGTGCAGGTGCAGATGATTATATAACGAAGCCCTTTGATCCCCTTGAGCTAATAGCAAGAGCAAAGGCTCAACTACGAAGATACATAAAACTAAATCAATCTGCTAGAGTTGAGAAAGCTAGCCAAGTGATCACCCTTGACCATCTTATAATAGATAAGGGAACCCATAAGGTGAGTATTAATGGACGAGATATTAAGCTGACACCCATTGAATTTGATATCTTATACTTGCTAGCCAGTAACGCTGGAAGAGTATTTTCTACAGAAGATATATTTGAGCGGGTATGGAATGAGAAGGTATTTGAGGTGAACAATACTGTGATGGTACATATTCGTAGAATCCGCGAAAAACTTGAAAATGGTTCTAGAAAAACTCAAATTATTAAAACCGTTTGGGGCGTTGGATATAAGATTGAAGATATGGGCGAATAAACAAATCAAGCCACTGAATTCCTGAATCTGCTCATACATTTCGAATGTATTAAAACGCTTACAGGATAAATCAGTGGCTTCGATCCGCGAACTATGAAAACGGAAGAAGAAAAAATATAACTATATTATACCATAATTTTTAGTAATTGACAGTATTTTTTTGAAAAAAGTTCATGAAGATTTTACCAGACAAAATCTTATAAGCTGTAATTCCAAGGATTACAGTATATTCTTATGGTTAATTGTTTAACCGTTCGGCATAAGCAATTAACTTCTTTGAAATTCGAAGCTTCTGAAAGGTAGAGGCGTAAGTAATTTCGTTCATTCCCTCAATAAAATTCTGAGGATAATTTTTATTATCACCATGATTTTTTAAAATTAAGGCTGCTTTATTATAAGCAATAGCAGCTTCTTCTTCAGAAGCATATTTTCCGATCAAATAATCACCATTCACATGTATCTTAGCGAGATAGATAGATTCTCCTCGATTCTGTATCTTAGTAACACCATGATAGCGGTTAATAACCTCAATATTATGGTAACTGAAATCATGGTTATCTCCATTTACAAAAATATAATCCCTTCCTGCAATGCCATAGTTCTTGATACCATAGCGAGACAGAATATTAACCTGCATGCCGTAATAGGACACAAAGAGATGCCCACCCCTTTTAATTAATTTATGGTTGGCGTAAAAGAAAAGGTCATCTACATCAAACTTATAGAAAGTATCCGGGCTCATATAATATAGAAAATAACGCTTTTTAATATAAATAGGATTTTTGAAATATAGTTTATTATCCCTGAAATTAATTAATATGATCCATTTATCAAAGGGTAAGACACAATTTAGGGGATAATCTGATAGCAAATAAGTGGCGGTCGTGGATAAAATATCAGTTCCGAGCTGATACGCCATACTAGCATTCGCTTCGTCATAGTAACTCCCCAAGCTGATGTGCTTCCCCTTATAAGTAATAGATGCTCTATAATAGGTGGTACCATCTTTCTTTTTAGCAATATACACTCCTGGTAACATTCATCCTCCATTCATCTATTGATATCATTGTAGTCAATTTATTTCAAATATAACAGAAAAAAAAAGTGTGCGCAAGACGGATGAAAATCGACAATAAATGTTAAGGAAATATTACGTTCCGTTTATGTAGAATCGCTAGTTTTTTGCCTAAAAATCGTACTAAAGCAGTAGAATATGTATAAATTACCATATTGTGGAGTAAAATATTTAATATATAGTTAATAAATTGTTAAAATTAGCTTGTGCAATATACACATGGGAAAGAGGGTAAACGAGATGTATAATTGTTACAATGTGCTATTGATGGAAAAACCTGTATATTACTTATCGTACCAAATAACGAAAATGCACTTACGTTATTGACACAAAAATGACCTTTGCCTATAATGCTTGATAGCGTTACCAAGTATTACAAAATATGGAATATTAAACCAGAAATGTTTTTCGCATTTCTAGAAAAGAGGAAAGAGTATGACATTAATATATTCGTTTCTTCAAAAGAGAAAAATGCATGAGAACCAGCATGGAATTATTACGGTTGTTATTGCATATGTATTATCTGCTGCGATGTTAGTATTGGGTTCAGATGCTTTTTACAACATCAACTCAGCTGCAGCCGGGATAAGCATGGACACTGAAGAAGAAACAAATGTAATAGGGATGAGCGATAGAGCTGCACAGAGTAGTACGGATCCATCATCGTCTTTGTTACAAGCACCACTAATTAATCCCTATCATCTTGAGGAGGATTCTGGCCTAATGAATTTGGCATCAGAAGACATTTCAGGATATGAGGATACGGTCTATCTATTCGGGATAACCTTAGCGGATAACGATTACCAACCACTAATGGAAAAGATGCAAGGTTATGTTGCGGAGAGAAAAGAAATCGAATTGGCAGCAGCAAAAAAGGCAGCAGCTAAAAAAGCAGCTGCGAAGAAAGCAGAGAAATTAGAGAGCCTTTCGGTGCAGGTTGCATCCTCCTCAAAAACTGTAACAATAACCAAAGCAGACGTAACAATGCTAGAGCGAATTGTTGAAGCTGAGGCGGGAGGCGAAGATCAGGTAGGTAAGATATTGATTGCAAATGTAATATTCAACCGTATCATTGATAAACATTTCCCTGATTCAGTAGAAGCTGTTATTTTTCAGAAGAATGACGGTGATTATCAATTTTCACCGGTTAAGAATGGTCGTTACTGGTCTGTTGACGTTTCAAAGGATACGAAAAAAGCGGTTGAGAGAGCATTATCAGGTGAGGATTTCTCCGAAGGTGCTTTGTATTTTGTAGCAAGAAAGAGAACTACCTCATCAAGTGTGAGATGGTTTGATAACAATTTAGAATGGTTATTTAAACACGGAGGCCATGAATTTTATCGATAAAAACTTATAAATTCACCAGTAAAAGTCAATGAATTTTATCACACTAAAGTATTGTATCGAGAGAAGAGGCATGTTATAATACAACAAACTTGCCCATTGTAGGTGTAGATTCGGTATTTTTTAGTGTGAATAAACATGTATTTACGGTTATATTAAATTCCGTTCAAGCTCGTATTTTAATGCGCCAATACAGGTTAATACGAATGTGAATTGTATTAACGAAGATGGAGTTGTAAAATGTGACATGAGCTTTGCACGTTAAAAAGATGGAGATTACACACGTAACACAGTTAACATTACTTGTTAGCATTTATCGGTTAATACATTAGGGCAGTGAATTATAAGAAAAGAGGATTGGAATGTATGAACCTAATGTATAGGAGTACCAGAGACTCAGAAAACAGAGTATCAGCCTCCCAGGCTGTACTTCAAGGCTTATCTTCAGACGGAGGACTTTTTGTTCCTGAGACTTTACCGGTTCTTTCAAAGTCGATAGAGGAATTGGCAAAAATGAATTACCGTGAGCTGGCTTATGAAGTAATGAAGCTCTTTCTTACGGATTACACAGAAGAGGAACTTAAGGATTGTATCAACAAGGCATATGATGATAAATTTGATACCCCTGAGATTGCGCCTTTAAAGCAGATAGGTCAGGCGTATTATCTGGAGCTGTTCCATGGTGCAACCATTGCCTTTAAGGATATGGCATTGTCTATTCTGCCGCATTTGCTGACAAAGGCAGCAAAGAAAAATAACGTCAAAGAAGAAATTGTGATTCTGACAGCAACCTCCGGAGATACCGGAAAAGCAGCTCTAGCTGGCTTTGCTGATGTGGAAGGCACAAAGATTATCGTATTCTACCCGAAGGACGGTGTCAGCAGCGTTCAGGAGAAACAAATGGTTACGCAGCAGGGTGAGAATACAGACGTAATAGGTATTCTGGGTAATTTTGATGATGCTCAGACCGGAGTTAAGCTGATGTTTAATAACACAGAGCTTGCTAAAAAGCTAAAAGATTCGGGCTACTTGTTCTCCTCTGCCAACTCAATCAATATCGGCAGACTGGTTCCGCAAATCGTATATTACGTACATTCTTATGTTAACTTATATAAGAAGAAACAGATTGCAGAGGGAGAGAAGATCAACTTTGTAGTGCCTACAGGTAACTTTGGTAACATCCTTGCAGGCTATTATGCGAAGTCTCTTGGAATCCCGGTGAACAAATTGATCTGCGCTTCCAATGAGAACAAGGTATTATTCGATTTCTTCCAGACCGGAAGCTATAATCGTAACCGTGAATTTATCTTAACAGAATCTCCCTCCATGGATATTCTGGTATCCAGCAATTTAGAGCGCTTGATTTATCAGATCGCAGACTGTGATTCAGCTAAAACCGCTGAATTCATGAAAGCGTTATCCAACGAAGGTATTTATGAGATTACAGAAGGTATGAGAACAAATCTGGAGAGCTTTGTAGCTGGTTGGGCTTCAGAAGAGGAAACAAAGGAAGCGATACACAAGGTTTATTCAGAAAATGAATATGTAATCGACACCCACACTGCGGTTGCCGCAAGTGTTTATGACAAGTATACAAAAGAGACCGGTGACACAACAAAAGCAGTAATCGTGTCAACGGCAAGTCCATATAAATTCGCAAAAAGTGTACTGGGGGCTCTCCAAACCAAGGAGATTCCAGAGGACGACTACGATCAGGCGATACTGCTTCAGGAAATATCTAAAACAGAGATTCCTAAGGCGGTAGAAGAGATTCGTACGGCTCCGGTCTTGCACAGAAAGGTATGTGAAATTAGTCAGATGCAGGAATTGGTAGAGGATATATTAAAAATAATCTAATTATGACAAATGCCTGACATAAATTTGACACATACAAAGTGCATATTATATTCATGGTCAACGCGTTCTTCGGAAAGTAGATTGACTAAGGTATAATCGACCAGACAGGATGCTTGTGGCAGCATCGGAAAAAATGAATTGATGGTAAATTATCCAAGATAAACGGATAAAAGACTTGACCTTTTTTTCCATTATTGTTATAATCATCTTGTTATTGGACAGATTATATTAGCGCGTCACTTTTTCTATGTTTTCGGGGTTTACAAACTTTGTGAATGTAGTAAAGGACGGATAATATAACACCAAACCATATATTTTAAGGAGGAAGTAAGAATATGAAGAAGAATTTCTTTAAGAAGTTGTCCTTCGTTATGGCGTTAGCGATGATTATCTCTGTTATCGCTCCTGCTGCTGGCGCATTCGCTGCTACAGGATTAAGATTAAACGCTACATCCAAGACATTGTTCCTTGGAGAGTCAACGAAGTCATTTAACTTCAACCCACTGGGTATGTCAAAAGGTGCTACTCAGAAATGGACATCATCCAAACCTAGCGTTGCAACTGTAAACGCAAAGAACGGTGT
>JAQZBD010000240.1 GCA_029239235.1 Herbinix sp. | reverse complement strand
CTTATTGAGTGATCACAAGGATAACATTATAATAAACAATTTTTTGAGCTGGTATAGGGGCATTAGGACATACGATAAGGACATGGCATATTATGGCGGACATGTCCTTATTCTTAGCATAACATATAGTCTAATGATTGCTTAATACTACTTACAAAGCTTTTGTTGTGGCTTCCTTATAATAAGTTGCGATACGATCCCAATCAAGCACGGAATACAAGGCATTGATATAATCTACGCGAAGATTTTTATACTTAAGATAATATGCATGTTCCCAAACATCAATCCCAAGAATCGGTACCAATGCTCCATGGGTTTCGAAGAGTGGATTATCTTGATTAGGACTGGAGGTTACACTTAGCTTACCGTCTTTATCTGTTGACAGCCAAGCCCAACCGGAGCCAAACCTGGTAGCTGCCGCTGCATTCAGCTTTTCCTTTAAGTTATCAAAGCTGCCAAAATCACTTTCGATTTGTTTTAAAAGATTTCCTTCCGGATGACGCAGACCATTGGGTGAGAGTGTAGAGAAGTATAAATTATGATTATAATATCCTCCGCCATTATTTCTCAAAGCAGTTTTTAATGCTTCATCGGATAGATCAGATAAATTACTTAATATTTCCTCAATAGATTTTTGTGCTAATTCCGGGGTCTTTTCAAGTGCAGTATTTAGATTTGTTGTATAGGCTGCGTGATGCTTTGTATAATGAGTAATCATAGTAAGCTCATCAATATAGGGTTCAAGATCATTAAAGTTATATGTTAATTCGATTTGTTTTAGCATAAATATCGCTCCTTTTTATTTGTTATTGTTTGTTGTATGAGCCTATTATATGTTAAATGTCAGAAAAAATAAAGATAAATCTCACAATAAAATGTGAAAAATCTGATAATCTACGTAATAGACAAATAATAATAATGAAAATCAGTATCATTTGTTGAGAATGCCTACAGATGTTTTCAATGTGATACTCCAAAATGCGGTTAAAAAATAAACATTTCTTTTTTGTAATACAGGTTCTTATGGTATATAATAGATAATTGATATCTATACAAAAGTTGATAAGTGATTTGGAGGCAAAAGAATTAAAATGGAGCAATCTAATTTATATCAGAAAATTTATGAGATTGTAGCAGATATTCCTGAGGGACAGGTAGCTACTTATGGACAGATTGCTTGGATGGCAGGTAGACCCAACGCACCAAGAGTGGTGGGTTATGCAATGAGCAGGGTTCCTATTGGATTAAACATCCCATGTCACAGAGTGGTTAACAAAGCAGGCTCTATGGCACCCAATCATGTATTTGGAGGAGAGCAGACTCAACGGCAGCTGCTTGAGCAGGAAGGAGTTACATTTCTGGAAAATGGCTGTATTGATATGGAAAAATGTCAATGGAGTTTTTTTGTATAGTCAATAAAAATGATTGCAGCAAAAAGCTATGTAACAAGTAATGTAGCAAGTAATTCTGATATACAGATAAAATTAAGATAAATTGTTGTAAAAGAAATTTGAGTATTTTATAATAACAGATAGAGTTTATTGTGTGAAATAACAAGACCAAAAAAGGAGTATAAGAAGATGAATGAAACATTAAAAGTCATAGCAAAACGATATGCCTGTCGTGATTACAAGAGCGAGATGCCATCAGATGAAATACTTCAAGCAATTGCTGAAGCTGGGATACAGGCTCCAAGTGGTATGAACCGTCAGGATTGGCGTGTTATTGTTGTAAAGGATAAAGAGTTGATGAAAGACATGGAGTCTGAGGGAATGTCCTATCTTGCAAGCTTAGAGGGTAAATCAGCTTATAATAGAATTATGGATCGTGGAGGTAGATTGTTCTATGGTGCACCATGTATGATTGTAGTTCCAATCGATCAGAAACAATTTTCTTCTGCGGTATTAGACTGTGGTATCGTATGCCAGAATATAGCATTGGCAGCTACGTCACTGGGGCTTGGAAATGTAATCTGCGGACTTACCGGTACGGCATTTGCCAGCGGTCTTCGTGCAGAGGAATTCAGCAAGCGTCTTGGCTTTCCTGAGGGATATGCTTATGGTGGATCAATCTTATTAGGGTATGCAAATACAGTAAAGGAACCACATACGCCGGATATGGATAAGATTTCTTTCGTGGAATAGTGGTAAAAACATCTGGTAATCTCAATGGACTGATAGATGGCGGTTTTGAACTAACTAGAATCGTAGAGCCCAAGCCTTCAGAACAGTTGCTTGATTCAGTTGAAGGTATGAGAGACGAATTACGCCGTCCAATGATGTTGATAATATCAGCTAAGAAAAAGTAGAATTGCATACGAGGACGGAAAAATGAGGATTATCATATCACCGGCAAAAAGAATGAAGATTGACCCGGAGACGTTGCCATACGAAGATCTGCCGCATTTTATGAAAGAAACGAAGGTGCTGTTAAAGCATCTAAAAAAGTTATCTTATGAAGATGCCAGAAAGCTATGGAATTGTAATGATGAAATCGCCACCCATCATTATAAAAGACTCAAGGATTTAAATCTTTCCAATAACCTAACACCTGCAATCCTTTCCTATCAGGGAATACAGTACCAATATATGGCGCCCGCAGTATTTCAAGTTGATGAGCTGGAGTATGTTAAGGAACATTTAAGAATTCTTTCTGGGTTTTATGGATTATTAAAACCTTTTGATGGAGTTGTTCCCTACCGACTTGAGATGCAGGCAAAGCTTGAGGTGAAAGAAGCAAAGTCTCTGTATGATTACTGGAACAAAAGATTAGCACGCCAATTATTTGCTGAAAGTAAAGAGATTCTTAATCTTGCTTCAGTTGAATATAGTAAATGTATTTCCCGTTACTTAAAACCTGACATTCGCTTTGTGACTTGTATTTTTGGTGAAATGGTAAAAGATAAGGTTGTTGAAAAGGGAACCTATGCAAAGATGGCAAGGGGAGAGATGGTTCGTTATATGGCGGAACGAGGAATTGAAACTATGGAAGAGATTAAGCAATTTGATCGATTGAATTATACATATGCAAAGGATTTATCGGGTGAAAAAACCTATGTATTTGTAAGAAATGAAACAGTATAAATATAATTTTACAATATTATCAGATATAGACAAGGGCTTGATCTCGCGAAAGACTTATTAAATCGCTAAGATACAAGTCCTTTTCTTTATGAAGCGTCATAGAGCATCTAATAGCATCATTTGGAATTATAGGTAGATTGTGCTATGAGTTAGTCTGATTGATGATTGACATATAGCTTTATTTATTATATAGTTTCGATAACGGTGTTATTAAAACTAATAGTGTTATTTAAATGGTGCAATTTAAATGGTGTTATTTAAATGTTATTGGATTAGTGTTATTAACAAAGTGTTATGTTTAATGGAGGTAGGTATGTAGCATGGCTAGAGAAGATCAGAAAATGCGAAGTGAAATAATTCGACAGGCAATTCTTGATACTGCTTTAGAGATTGGAATACAGGAGGGCTTCGAAGAAGTATCCATCCGAAAGATTATTGGGAAAATGAAATATTCTACGGGGGTTATTTATCATCACTTCAAAGATAAGCAGGAAATAATTGATGCAGTGGAGTGCGCGCAGACAGAATGGCTTCGTCTTCAAATCCTTGAGATAGTGGGGAAAAAAGAAGATTTTCTTTCCGAGATAGAAGCAGTATTTCATAGAATTATGAAATTAGCCATGGAAGAACCGGAAAAATACAATCTCATTGTACTTCATAAGTATAGTAGGAGGAATTACAGCAAACTGGAATGGATCAGTTATTTGGGAGAAAAGTTGAATAATGAGATGAAGAAAGGAGCATTGAGAAACATTGATGCAGAAAAAGCAGCATTCTCAGTATGGAGTTCCTTTTTAGGTTTCAATCTTATGATTTCGCAAAATAGGAATCTGACGATGGAAGAAGCAGAGGAATTATTTCAAGTTCAATTTCAAATTATTTTGCATGGGATTATAAAGGGAGCTCATACGGATGAAATCCATGCTAATAAATATTAAACTACAGTCATGTAGCGAATATTAAGAAAATTAAAAGGGAGACATATATGAAATATAGAAGAGATTTATTATCAATCATATCAATAGTATTTTTAATTATTATTTCGGGAACCGGAATTCTATCCATTGATTTTTTTAAATCCTATGAGGTGAATAATCAATTTGGAGAAGTAATTAAAATGTATGGGGCTGGAATTTATTCACATGACTCATTTTTTAAAGCACCAATTTTCATTGGTACAGACCTTTGCATACTTTTAGTATTAGTACCATTGTTTATATATTCATTATTGAAAAATAAGAAAGAACATAGCAATAAGTCAAAGTTACAGCTTCTGTCTCTATACACAGTGGCATTTTACTACGCTGCAAGTATCTCATTTGGAGTGACTTATAATCAATACCATTTATTATATATTGCATTATTCGCGTGCACTCTATTCGGATTATTTTCGCTTGTGCGAGAAATAGATTCTGAAGCGTTTCATTATAAAATAACAAAAGGAGTGGGTGCATTTCTGATTTTAGCGGGTACAGCACTAATAGTAGCATGGTTGCCGGACATACTGACATCGATATTATCAAATAAACCTCTCGCACTCATACAAGTCTATACAACTGAAATTACATACATACTTGATATGGGTATTATAGGGCCACTTTGTTTAGTTTGTTTATATTTACTTAGAAAAGGAGATAAGTTAGGGATAGTTATACTTGCTTGCTTATTAAAGGCTTGCATCATAGTTGGAATTATGATGATTTCTCAGACTATGCTCCAAATACTATCTGGTTATGAGATTTTGTTACCAGTTCTATTAACGAAATCCGGTTCTTTCGTTTTGCTAGGGGGATTTGCTTTACATTTTAATATCAAATTATATAAGAACTTGTAATCAGAATATAAAGAGTGGATGTAAGATATTAATTAAACTGTGAATATATAAAACTGCCTAAGCTAATATATATCCATTAAGGAAGCCGTATAACTCTGTCTTAAAGAGATATACGGCTTAGTTATTTACTAACGTATGGGTTTCATAGCTCGCATTGCATTTAAGATAGCAATTATTGTTACGCCTACATCACCGAAAACTGCTTCCCACATGGTGGCTATACCAAAGGCTGCGAGGGTTAGGAACACCAGCTTAACACCAATGGCAAAGATAATATTCTGCCATACAATTGCTCTGGTTTTTCGCGCCACCTTGATGGCAGATACAATTTTGGAGGGTTCATCTGTCATTAACACAATATCAGCTGCTTCAATGGCAGCATCGGAACCTAAGGCTCCCATAGCAATACCAATGTCTGCTCTGGCAAGCACGGGAGCATCGTTGATACCGTCGCCTACGAATACCAGCTTACCTTTGGACTTTCTGCTCTTTTCGAGCAGCTCCAGCTGCTCTACCTTCTGATGGGGCAGTAAATCGGAATACACGGTATCCAGTCCGATTTCATGTGCTATCGCTTCACCGACCGCTTTTGTATCACCGGTTAGCATAGCAGTCTGATTAATACCTAAGGCTTTTAGATCCTGGAGAGCCTTTTTACTGTCAGGTTTAATTTCATCAGAAATTATGATGCAGCCGGCATAAATACCTTCCACCGCCACATGCACAATGCTTCCCAATTCCTTGA
>JAQZBD010000018.1 GCA_029239235.1 Herbinix sp. | reverse complement strand
TATAAAACCTTCGGAATGGAGAATAGCTGCTTCATCAGCATGTCGCCGAAGTCCGCTTCCTTGGTTGCCTTTGTCACAAGAATACCAGTTGCCAGAGATATCATAAGGGATGGAATCTGACTTACCAAGCCATCACCAATTGTCAGAATCGAAAAATGCTGGAACGCATCCATAGCTCCATAGCCAAGATACATCATTCCCATTACAGTTCCGCCAACCATGTTGATTAATGTAATAATCAAACCAGCAATAGCATCACCCTTTACGTACTTGGTTGCACCATCCATGGAGCCAAAGAAGGCTGCTTCCTCTTGAATTTTCTCACGGCGAAGCTTAGCCTCAGTATCATTAATCGCTCCGGTATTTAAATCGGCATCAATTGCCATCTGCTTACCAGGCATAGCATCCAGCGTAAAGCGGGCAGTAACTTCTGCAACACGCTCGGAACCCTTATTAATAACCATAAACTGTACAATAATCAAAATGATAAATATGATAATACCGATAACCAGATTTCCGCCACCGACGAACTGTCCGAAGGTTTCAACTACATTTCCAGGTTCACCAGAAGATAAAATTAATTTTGTACTGGATATATTTAAGGAAATACGGAAAATGGTTGTAAATAGCAATATGGTAGGAAATGCAGACATACCCAGCACTTCTTTTGTAAACATTGCATTAAATAAAACAACCATGGCAATTGATATATTTAATGCCAGTAATATATCAAGCAATATTGAGGGCATTGGTATTATCAAAAAGATGATTGCTGACAATATGAACAAACCTACTATCATATCGTTACGCTTCATATCAATTCCTCCTGACAAGCCACATTTATTTCGATCAATCAACTAATGAAATGCTAAACCGCTTGGTTTTTTAGACCATATACATAAGCTAATACTTCCGCTGTCATTTGATAAAGCTCTGAGGGAATTTCCTCACCGATCTCTACATTATAATATAACATTCTTGCCAGCGGTTTATTTTCCACTATCTCGATCTGATTTTCTCTTGCAATCTCTTTCATCTTCTCTGCAAGATGATCCGCACCCTTCGCAAGCAATACCGGCGCAGAGCTTGATTCTTTATCATATTGAATCGCAGCCGCAAGATGAGTCGGATTGGTGATAACAACATCTGCTTTTGGTAGATTCTGCATCATACGACGCATGGATGCTTCTCGCATCCTTTGCTTAATTTTACCTTTAATCTGAGGATCACCGTCACTGTTTTTAAACTCATCTTTTACTTCCTGCTTTGACATCCTCATATCTTTTTTAAATTTAAGCTTTTGATATATTAAATCTCCAACCCCGATAACTAAAAATATAAGACTTATTTGCAGTCCAAGGTTGATGACAAGATTTCCAACTAATAAAATAGCCTGCTCCAGTTTCATATCATATAACTGAAACAGCATCTCCCACTCATCCTTTAAGGTATTATAAGCGATAAGTGAAATTACGATAATCTTCATGACCTCTATGACTATTTCAACGACTTTATCCTTTGAAAATATCTTTTTAAATCCTGTAAAAGGATTTATTTTACTAAACTTTGGCGCCATTGTCTTTAACGAGATTTTCCATTTTACCTGAAATAAAACCACTACAAAAGCGACAGCGACCGCAAACACAAAGATCGGAAGGCAAATCATTAATATGTCCAGAAATGCATCCCTCAATAAGGCACTGATAATTGCAATCGAGAATTCTTCCCCTGTATATTTATCAATATTTTGAAACCCTTTCACATATGTTTCCATGAATTGATTTCCGATATAACCGGAAAATAATTTTAATGAAATAAATAATACTGCTAGTCCCGACGCGGACGTCAATTCATTACTTCTAGCAACCTGCCCTTCCATACGGGCGTCTGATAGCTTTTTCGCAGTAGGCTCTTCCGTTTTATCCGGCCCATCCGCAAAGTACTGAAGGTTATAGGGGAGCCTAAGGTGCGCATACTGAATGTCTTTCACCTGTATCATATGTTGTTCTTCCCTGCTTTCTATATTCTCCTTGCATATCTAATCATCATCAATCGTTTTCAATCCTTAATGCAAAAGCTCCATGGACGATTTCAGCAATGTAACCATCTCATTAAATATAAAGTCCGCAACAGAAGGAACCATATCAATAATCAAAATCATAACAAATAGACCTACTGCTATTTTTAATTGCATACCAATGACGAACATATTCATCTGTGGGGCAATTTTAGCTAAGATAGCTAATACCGTATTAACAACTAAAATAGCTGCAAATATTGGTAGAACAATACGAAAGCCAATTATAAAATAATCTGTTATAAACTTCACCATCAACAAATAGATATTGGAATCAATAATTACCTCACCTAATTGAATAATTTGAAAGGAATCTATGATAGCTCTGATAAAATAATGGTGTAAATTTGTTATTAGCATAATCAAAAGCACCATATATCCATACAGATTTGCTGTGATGGTTGTCTGAACCTGGGAGGTTGGATCAATTTCATTAATCATGGAAAACCCAATCTCTGTATCTATCATTTGCCCGGCAAAAGAAAGAACTTGATAGGCTATATTTGCAAAAAAGCCCATAATTGCTCCTGCAAGGGCTTCCTTAATAATAATGATAGAATAATCGATTACACTCACATAGTCCGGTGATGTAAAGGGTACGGTATAAAACAGAATAGCCGCCATAAAAATAGATAAACCCACTTTAACCCGATTCGGTACATTTCTTAACGAAAAAAAAGGAGCCGTAAATACAAATCCGGTAATCCTTACCAGTATCAATAAAAATGCCTCAAAATTTTCTAATGTTAGCGTCATATATTATTAACGTAATAGCTGAAGTTAGAGAACAACTCCACGATATAGCCCCTTAACTCATTTAAGATCCAACTTCCACATAGCATAAGTATAAGAAAGATTGCAATCAATTTTGGAACAAATGTGAGGGTCTGTTCTTGGATTGAAGTAACTGTTTGTAATATACTGATAATTAAACCCACCACCAGTGAAATAAGCAACATCGGAGCAGATGTCTTCAGAACAATATAAAGTGCTTGTCTGACAATATCGATTACAATAAGTTCATTCATAATTACACCTGTGCCTTTCACTATTTTTATGACCTACTCAAACAATGAATAGGCCTCGTTTAAAAGGCTGAAACAGTTATTCAACCTTCTAACTGCCAAATATTACTCAATTGATTACATATGTAATTCATCATTTGTAGAATGTTTGAACCAGCTCACCAATCACCAGGTTCCAACCGTCCGCCATAATAAATAATAATATTTTAAACGGTGTAGATATTGTAGTCGGTGGCAGCATCATCATACCCATGGACATCAGTGTGGAGGCAACTACCATGTCTATGACGATAAACGGGATATATATCAAAAACCCAATAATAAAAGCTTTTTGCAACTCGCTTATAATAAAAGCAGGTATAACAACTGTAATGGGAATTTCATTTAAGGATTCCATATTACTTGTGTCAATCTTTGCTATATCTATAAACAACCTTAAATCCTTTGTTCTAACCTGCTCCAGCATAAAGGTTCTGATTGGTGCAATCCCCGCATCCCATGCCTCTTCCTGCGTAATTGTCCCCTTGGAAAGAGGTTGTATCGCATCATTATTCACCTGAGTAAATATTGGTGACATAATGAAAAAAGTCAAAAACAGGGATAAACCAATGATAATTTGGTTTGGAGGTGTCGTCTGCAATCCTAGCGCAGATCTGACAAAATGCAGAACAATGACAATCCTGGTAAAGGACGTTACCATGATTAAAATGGATGGAGCCAGACTAATTACCGTTAGAACCATTAACATCTGCAGTGAGGAAGACAAAGAATTTGCATCCTCATCCGTATTTAATGTAAATTCAAGCGGTCCCAAAGCTCCCGAAACATTATTACCATCGTCATTCGTAGAATTCGTTACCGTATCCTTCACAGTCGTTGCATAAGCTGTACTACCTTTAAACATCGCTAAAAAGCAAATCACTAGAAGTATTACAATTACTGCCGGCTTTCTACTAAAAAGTTTTTTCACATTTGTGTTCATGAATACCAACCTTTACTTATTACTAGGATTATGTCCTTTTCTCAACCGATCAAGTGTCTGTGTGAAGGATTGTAACTCTTTTCCCGGCTCTGTCTTTATCAATACCTCCGCCTCATCTAGCTCCGTAATATAGTTGATTGAATCCTTTCCGATTGCAATTACCACATACTTGTTTGCAATTTTGACGATTTCAATCACTTTATTCGGACTGATACGATAAGCATCAATCACCTGGAAATTGCTGTGCTTTAGTTGTCCTTGCCTCATACCACCAATAAATTTGGTGGTATAGTAAGCTGCAATTAGTATAACGATAAGCAAGACGACCAAACCCAACATTTGAATAAAACTATCCACTGTAGACACTGAACCTGATACTCCTGCAGCCACGTTGCTCTGTGCGTCCTCCGCAGCTGGTGTTGGCGTTGTTTTCAGCTGTGATAAAATACTATCTAAAATGACAATAGTTTTATGTTGCATTATTCATTAACCTACTGCTTTCTTAACTGCTTCCAATACTCTATCTGCCTGAAAAGGCTTTACAATAAAGTCCTTTGCTCCTGATTGAATCGATTCAATAACCATTGCCTGCTGTCCCATAGCAGAACACATAATAATGTTCGCACTTGGATCTACTGCTTTAATCTTCTTCAGTGCTTGAATTCCATCCATCTCCGGCATTGTAATATCCATCATAACAAGATCCGGTTTTGTCTCCTGATACTTGTCCACTGCCTTCAACCCATTCTCTGCCTCACCTGCGATATTATAGCCATTTTTTGTTAAAATGTCCTTGATCATCATTCTCATAAATGCTGCATCATCGCATATCAATATACTTTTCGCCATACTAATTTCTCCCATCTTCTTGAGTTTATGATTTCTAATCTTAGCTTGTTTTTTGCTTTATAATTTCGGTTACTCGGATACCGAAGGCTTCTTCCATAACAACAACTTCACCCTTCGCTACGAATTTACCATTTACCAGTACATCAATTGGTTCACCGGCTAAGCGGTTTAACTCAATAATTGTACCTGGTGTAAAATCCAAGATTTCCTTAATTGACTTACTGGTTCTACCAAGCTCAACCGTTACCTCCAAGGGCACATCCATTAATAAATCAATATTTTCCGGCTGAACCACCCCTCCCATCATAGGAGAGAAGGATGTAAATTGTACCGGAGCAACATTGACATCCTGTACTGGTTGCACTGGTTGCATCGGAGGCATCATATATGGCATCTGTCCTGGTACCATCTGCTGATACGGATTGTACTGTGGCTGCTGCATCTGCATTTGCTGCATTTGCATTTGCGGTTGCTGCATCTGAGGTTGTTGCATCTGCATTTGAGGCGGTGGTGGTGCTGCCTTCGCAGCAGTGTTGTCAGCAGCCGCCGGTCTCGTCGGAACATCCGGCTCCATCGAGGTTGCCTGAACAAATTGCTTGTATAGATCTCTTGCAAAATCAAAGGGATACAACTGCATTAATACACTGTCAACCAAATCTCCAATTTCCATATGGAACGATACCCTAACGAATTCTCCTTGTAAGAATTCAGCAATATTCTCTCCATTCATATGTTCATAAAGATCGATAACAGCAGCAGTCGGAGGACTGATATCCACCCGCTTTTCCAGCATGGAGGAAATAGAGGTTGCTGCAGAACCCATCATTTGGTTCATCGCCTCACTGATTGCACTCAAATGCAAATCCGTAAGTTCCCCTTCTATGTTTGTTCCATCCCCTCCCATCATTAAGTCGGTGATGATTTTAACATCATTTTCTTTTAAAATCAAGATGTTATTCCCATCTAATCCATCCTGATAATAAATTTGAATGAATACACAGGGTTTATCATAGCTGTTTACAACATCTTTCCAACTTGCATATTCTACAACCGGTGTTGTTATATTAACTCTTTGGTTTACTAGGGAAAACAGTGTTGTTGCTGCCGTTCCCATACTAATATTTGATATCTCGCCAATTGCATCCTTCTCGGCTTCGGTCAGCTGCTCTTTCACACTGCCGGATCCCGAATCATCTGCTCCCATGCCATTTAGCAGGGCATTAATCTCTTCTTGAGATAGCATTCCATCCATAGCCTGTTACTCCTCTCCTCTGATGATAGATGAAATCTTTACCGCGTAGGAACCCGAGGATGCACCGGGGAGTGCGGTAAATTTATGTAAGTTGCCCACATAGATGGCCAATTCATCTTCTGTTTTCGAATTTAATTTTATAATGTCACCCTTTTGCATGTTCATGAAATCATTCACGGATATTGTGCTTTTGCCAAGTACCGCTTTGATTGGAATTCGTGCTTTCGCAATTGTTGATTCAATAAGATCCTGATAGGACTTATCATCCGAAAGCTGCATCGTGGAATACCAATATTTCGTATTCAGCTTATCAATTACCTTTTCCAAACATACATAAGGAAGACAGATATTCATCATTCCTTCAATATTGCCAATTTTAATATTCATTGTTACGATAGAAATCATCTCACTTGGTGAAATAATTTGAGCAAACTGAGAATTCGTCTCAATCCGCAACAGCCGTGGCTGAAGCTGAATTACATTTGCCCAGGGTTCTCGCAACAAATTCGTACAAATATTGAAAATACGCTCCATAATCGATAACTCGATTTCCGAAAAATCTCTTGCTTTTTCCAGCGGATAACCTCCGCCTCCCAGCATTCGGTCTACAATTGCATAGCCTAAATTATCTGCTAACTCGATGATAATATTTCCCTCCAAAGGGGAAAAATCAACAATTCCTAATAAAACCGGATTCGATAGGGCATTCGTAAATTCAGAATATTGCACTGCTTCAGAGTTTATCACTTCAACCTGAACATTCTTTCTTAAATATGCAGGAAGATTCGTGGATAAAAGTCTTCCATAATGTTCAAAAATTATATTTAACGTACGTAAATGTTCCTTGGAGAACTTTGATGGTCTGGCGAAATCATAATTCTTAACCTGCTTTTCACTCGTCTGTTTATACTCATCCGCATCTAGTTCACCGCTTGAGAGCGCCGCAAGCAGATTATCTATCTCACTTTGGGATAGGACATCGCCCATGCTCATTACCTCCCGTCATACTAGTAACATGATAACATAGAATCTGAATAAAATCATCATTTTTCTTGTTCAAGTATTAAATTCCTATTTAATCTTACAAAATTCATGCCTGAGATTCTATGACTAATTATACACTACATTTCCAAAAGATACATTGATAATAAAGTCTGATTGAAATAGCTCCTGAACTCTGGTTAGCACCGCTTGACGGATATCTTCCTTGTGCTCCTGGACATTATCAATGGTGTATTTTCCAAATTCCTCAGTTACGATTTCCGAAATCGGACCTTCATTCTCTGTTATCTTACCACTTAACAACTCATAATCTTCATTCTTACTATTCATTGACAAAGATAAGAATAGAATGGCATAATGAGGATCTGCACTACTACTGTTTAATGTTATAGTGAGCTTATCCTCTAATTTTTGAGTGATAATATCGGATACCGCAACCTCACTATCCTGTGTGTCCTCTAACTCTAAATCAACAATCGAAGCTACTTTTGTCACTAATTGATTTGTCCTGTTTGAGGTTGGTACGATAGCAAATATTAGTAATGCTAACAGAACCGTATTAATGAGCGTAATTGCCATGATAATAATAGTCAAAATATTCTTCTTCATCTGATGTCCCCCTTTATCATAGGATCATTAATTATGATAATACCTATTGTATATCTTTATCTCAATTCTTCTATTCTTTGCTCTTCCTGCCGCTGTTGAATTGCTGGCAACCGGTTCATATTCACCTCTGCCGGAATATTTTAAATAATCCGGATCAATACCGCAATTATTGATTAAATATTCAGCAGCATTCAATGCTCTTGCAGAGGAAAGCCAATTATTATCCGGATAGCTGGAGCTGGTCATCGGCACATTATCCGTGTGTCCTGTAATTTCAATCGAATGCCCCTGATAACTTTCCAATATTTTCCCAAGACTTTCAAAGATGGGAAAAGCTTCTTCCTTAATGTCCGCACTACCGGAATCAAATAAAATAGAACCTTTTAATGTCAACTGTACATATTGGTAATTAGAATCCATACTTAATTCTACAAAATTTTTTAACTCATATTTCTCAGATAGACTCGAGGTCTTATCATACATATTCTCGGTCTCGTGCTCCATTGCAGACTGTAATGTCGATAGAGCACTCTGTATAGATTCAGTTTCTGCGGATGAGTCTGCACCCTTTGTAGTATCTTGTATTCCCTCCACATCAGACTGAGTATTCATAATACCCTTGGAACCGGAGGAAGTATCCATGTTTTGATTAGACGACGAATCGTTCTCCGAATTTTGACTTGCCCCTGAGGTACTTTCTGATTCAATTGCACCCTGTGATGCTCTTCCCATGGAATCAAATAGCATATCCAATTCGTTCAATTGGGAAATACCAGTTGCAATCAGCTTGCCCTCTCCATCAATGGAACTGCCGCCGCCCTCAAATACACCGAAGGAATTGGCCATTGATATGGAAACATCTTCAAACTTCTGCTCACTTACTGTAGATAAGGAAAATAGTAATACAAAAAAGCATAGCAAAAGATTCATCAAATCACCGAACGTAGCCATCCAGGCAGGAGCACCGCCGCCGCCTTCACCACTTTCCTTCTTTTTTCTAGCCAACTCTTTCACCACTTTCATCATTCATCACTGCTCTTCGAGCAGGAGACAGGAAGGACTTTAATTTTTCTTCAATAACTCTTGGATTTTCTCCTGCTTGTATGGATAACAAACCTTCTACTACTAATTCTTTTACACCAATTTCTTTCGCACTGTTCTGCTTTAATTTTGCTGCAACCGGAATACATACCCAGTTGGCAATTAAGGAACCATAAAAGGTTGTAATCAGGGCAACAGCCATATTAGGGCCAACCGAACTGATGTCATCCAGTTTTTTCAACATATTAATAAGACCAATTAGTGTACCAATCATACCCCAGGCCGGCCCCATAGCTGCCCAAGCTTCCCAAAACGCAACTTTACCGGCGTGTCTGGATTCAATACAACTAAGTTCTGTTTCCAAAATATTTCTGACCAGTTCCGGGTCAGTTCCGTCTACAAGAAGCAGGAGACCTTTTTTCATGAATTCATCATCTACATTATTAGCTGCCTCTTCTAACGCAAGTAAACCCTCTTTTCGTGCCACATTGGACAATTGTATGATGGTTTTGATTGCTTCCTCATCATCAGAGCGAGGTTCACTTAACGCCAATCTTATACTGGAAATATTTTCAACAAAGCCTTTTAAGCTTGGTGACATAATCAAAGTACATAAAAGGGAACCGCCAATGGTAATAAGAACTGATGGTATATCAACAAAGTTCAATATCGCTGAAACAGGCTGACCATACAAAATACCAAATATAACAACTACTAAACACATAACTAATCCAATGATAGACGCTAAATCCAATTCAGTCACCTCTTATCTAGATATTTTCTATTATTCATCATATTTCCCTATGAAATATCTCTTTTTTGTATAATATTACAAGATTTTTTACTTCTTGTCTACTTTCTTTTACTATTATTTTATTCCCAGAAGTCAGGGTAATAATGGTATCCGGAGACTCCTCTACTTTTTCAATCAGGTCTGCATTAATAATTACTTTTGTATCATTTAACCTTGTAACTTCGATCATAACGGCTCCTTTCTGCTCCAACTTTTTATCCTCATGAATGATGGGGTGACATTTCCCTTGCCACCCCATCTATGCTGATGTATGGCATCCGATTGCTACATCAGTCCTATGTTATCTCTTCAAATTGATTAATTCTTCCAACAAGGTATCAGATGTTGTTATTATTCTGGAGTTAGCCTGGTAACCTCTTTGTGTAGTGATCATATCCGTAAACTGCTGAGCTAAATCAACATTGGACATTTCTAAAACACCGGTGGACAGGCTTCCGCCTCCCGCGGTAGGATCTTGTCCTACGCCGTCAAAATCACCGGAGTTCTGTGTTGCTGAATACATGCTGTTACCCACTGCCTCGAGACCTGCAGGATTTGCAAAGTTTGCAACTGCGATCTGTCCCAGTAATCTGCTGTCGCCATTATCATATTTACCATAAATCTTACCGGAAGCATCAATACTTACTCCGGTCATATTACCTTTTTGTCTGCCGGCACCGGTACCTTCTAAGCTACCCTTGTTTGCCTCCAAAGAAGAGGAGCCACTGGAAGCATACATGGTAATACTGGAGAAATCCACATCTATATCTTTAAAAGGACTATTCGCATCCGACGAAACGGAGAAACTCATGCTGGTCTCAGCAGGATCCGAATCACCAATTCTTACGAATTCCCCTGTTGCTGAATTAAAGTTTAAAAGCGGACCATCAGCATCATCCATTTTAAAAGTTCCATCCTTCTCATCTATTTCACCTACTTGAAATGTCACACCACCTAACGTAATGCTTGAAATAGACGAGTTTGTATAGGTTACCTCTTTTGTTGTGTCATCAACAACTTTTCTTACAAAGATTGATTGTCCAGTGCTATCTTTAATATCGGCAATTCCAACCTCATAAACATTAGTACTATCATCCGTCTGCCAAACCTTCATCTCCGCTGTATAGCTGTTTCCCAGACTATCAAAGAAAGACATATTAATAGAACTACCCGTGTCACTTGCAATCTGGGTATCCTTACTATCAATATTTCCAGAAACATATACCGCTGTTGTTGCCTCCGGTTCTGCGTACAAATTTTCTGGGGACATAATCGTTAAAGGTGTAACTGCCGCGGCAATTGTCTTAGTCACATCTTCAGGGTCTACCTGCCATCCCATTACGGCTGCACCGGAGGAGGTACAAAGTGTACCCTGTGCATCAACATTAAAGGAACCGGATTTTGTAAAGTAATTAGAACCACCACTGTTTACAATAAAGAAATTGTCGCCATCAATCATTACATCAAAGGGGTTATCCGTTCTTTGGGATGCACCGCTTGTGGTGATGTTTGAGGTAATTGCTGCTACACTGGAACCCAAACCAATCTGCATTGCATTACGTCCGGTGGTACCGGTTGTTGCATTGGGCCCGGAAGCACTTTGTGTTGTTTGATAAAACACATCGGAAAAGGTTACGGAACTTGCTTTAAATCCGATGGTGTTAACATTTGAAATATTATTACCAATAACGTCCATTTTTGTCTGGTGTACTTTAAGACCTGAAACACCAGAAAAGAGTGATCTCATCATATCTTTTGACCTCCATATTCTGCGCATCATCTGTGGTGTGTCCACACCCTTGTATCCAATCTATCATTCATGGATACTGAAGCCTCCCTAAGGTCCGGCTCTTACATGATTACTGCTCCATCAATATTTGTAAATACCCTGTCATCTCCATCCTTTACGGCTGTAATTACCGTATTGTTTTTCACATTAACGATAAAGGCAAGATCATCTACCATAACTAAAGATTCATTGATACCCTTCTCACCGGCTTTTTTCGCACCATTTTCCAACCGCTCCAACTGTTCATCCGTCAGATCAATATTTCTACTCGCCAAGCGCTCGTTCGCATGTTTTGAGAATTTTAACTCACTTATCTCATCTGCAGCCTGCTTATGTTTCAATATTTCACTGAAAGCTGTTGTCCCAAGCTTATTATTAGCAGTGGTAGAACCAGTTTTTGCAGTATTCAACTGCTGTGTCATTTGCTCTATGGAAGGATATTTATTGATAGGAATGTTCATTATTTCCTCCATTCCGCCGCCTCCTGCGGTCTGTATTTTCATACCGGCTCATTGATTAAGAGCCATACCTCCATGTATCCTTTATTACTATAAGCGTTTTATATTTTCTTAATATAAGTTAAAACACTATTTTGTTGTGTTATCCGAAGTATTATTTGAAGTACTTCCTGTTGTTGAGTTACCTGAAGTATTCGACGTGCTTTCTGTGGCTGTATTACCTGAAGTATTCGACGTGCTTCCTGTGGCTGTATTACCCGAAGTATTCGACGTACTTCCTGTGGTACTGTTGTTCTGAGTTGATACATAATCATCAGCCAAAACAGTATCCAGCTGATCAAAGGAATATAACTTGCCATCCACGGAAAGTTTCGTTGTAGAACCACTTACATATACATAATCAACCTTACCGGTGATATAGTTACTAGCGCTGTTTGAAGTACTGTCCGCTTTAACAATTACATTCTTACCCACCAAGCTGAAGGCTTGTGAATTAGTTGTTGTCTGGGATATGTTCTGCATCTGCTCTAATTGTGAAAATGTTGCTAGCTGTGATATGTACTGCGTATTATCGCTGGGATTTAAGGGGTCCTGGTATTGCATTTGTGTCACTAGCAATTGCATAAATGCATCTTTTCCAAGTTCACCGCCCGGCTTCGTCTGTTTCGTTGTTGAAGAGCTTGTCGTTTGAACCTTTCCATCCTTTACACTTTGAATTAAATCACTCATGGCCATCTCCTTTCCGTCTTATACAGTGTAATTAACCTGAGTACCGCTTAAACCGATTGCTTCTGACGAGATCAGACTTGAATCCTCTAACTCCTCTGACATTGACATTGCATCCTCTAAGCTAATCTTCTTACCTGTATTACTTTTTTCTGTCTCCTGCCCATTTCCGGCATTCTGGTTCATATTCTGGTCAAAGGCATAAGCCGATACCGTTACTTCAATTGCTTCAACCTTAACTCCTTGCGCATTTAAGGTTTCACGAAGTACATGGAGCTGGCTTTCAATCGCCTCTTTACTAAGCTCATTTTGAACTACAAATTGGGCTGTTAATATCCCATTCTTTGATTGAACCGTCAGATTCACTTTGCCAAGATGCTCCGGATTTAACTGGAGCTCCATCGAAGCTTGATTTGAGGTTACTGATAGCTTAATCCTGTCAAGAATCTGATTAGCAATATCTCTAAGCTCTGTAACCTGTGTAAGGTTTCCATTAAAATCAACCTGCACGTTCTGTGTCGTTTTCACAAGATTGTCAATAAAGTTCTGAAACTCGTCAGCAGCTTTTAATTCTCTTTGTTCATTCTGTCTTGAGGTATCATCCTGAGTATTAGCAGAGCCTTCCCTTGCCTGTGCAACAGTACTAGTTGTCGTATCAGCTTGGTTATTCTGACTTTCTGAGCTTAGTTTTTGAGAAAGTTCCTTATTGTTAGTTCCATCCTCACTTTCATCTTCAGTATTAACGATAGCTTGTTCCTTCCAGGCATTGCCTTTAGAAAACTCTTCCTGTAAGCCCGAAATCAAAAGAGAATCGGCAGCCTCATCTTTAGAATTAGCTTGCACTAGAATTTGCTGCAACTGTTCCTCTGTAAGCCCTAAATTTGCGTCAGCCTTTATTTCCTCAATGGTGTTCATCAGGTCTTTCATTGCAGCTGCTAAATTTTCATCCGTAAGTACCGCAGAAATATCCATCTGCCCATTGCTTGCCAATATGAGCTGCTGCAGATTTTCAGGCTGCAATAAATCCGAGAGAGTCATCCCTTGCTCTGAAAGTAACTGGTCTAATTCCTCTGAGGTCAGATTCAGTTGCTGCATTACCACCTCTTGGACTGACTGAAGCATCGTCATAATCTGTGCTAAAAGTTCATCGCTGGCAGCAGGCTCATCCTCTAACTGATCCATTTCCTCAGCTTGCTTTTGAGAAACAATACTCTCATCCTTAACACCGGATACTGCATCGGCACTACTTCCTTCCGTCACTTTCACTGGTCTAAGCTGATCAGTGTCTCCTGACAAAGTATCCGTCACAGCTTCATTCCCATTATCACTTCTGAAAGAGCTATTCTTATCTGCCCTTTGTACTGCAACTTTATCTGCTGCGGTACCCTTCATTGAAATGGGTGTTTGTAAGGACTTTAAGTTGCTATCCATCATCAAATTAAAACCACTGCTCACTTTATATCCCTTTGTATTACCACTTCCGCTTGTGCTTGGAAATAAATATGTACCTTGTGTCATAACGCTTTGTGTCTTCATGTGTCCTTCCTCCTTTCCTCTAGGCATCCACTCACGATATATCGCTTGTGCATCCCCTTCAAGATATCTATAATAAGAGGTAAAACCTCCTATTAGCACTTTTCAATCACAAATAATCCTATAATTTTGATCGATTATTTTAACCTATAATTTTGATCGATTATTCTGATCTATAATTTTAATCTTTTATCAATCTTTATAAACTACAGTTCTGTGACTGATCCACTGTTAGTAATATCTATATTTTACTGAACCTGGCTCAACTTTTCTGCATCCATATCAAGCATCTTCTTCGTTATCTTAGCAGCAACCACCTTATCCATCTCAGCTAAAATCGAAGCACTTTCCTTCGGCTTCATGGATAATAAAATCTGAGCCACAGACCCAACGTCTGCCGTCATTGTCTCAAGGATCTGAGCAGCGGCCTTAGAATCCATCTTTTTATAAATATCCGCTTTTTCTTTAATCGCATCGGAATATTGTAATTGTTCAATTACCTGGCGATAAATCTCCTCAGCCGTTGTAGGATTAATTGACTCGTAATATTTTTTGTATTCCTCGACATCCGGAGCTGCATCAGCAAACACTACATTTTTATCAAATTCCTCAACTCGCTCTTCAAAAGCCTTTTGTTCCTCTTCAAATACCTTCAAACGATCTACCTCAGACTGAAGCTCTGCTACAGATTGATCCTCATTTGTTTTTCCGCTTTCCATATCAGAGATCGTTGCTTCCAGCTCCTGTATCTTTGCCACTGCCTCTGCAAGGGATTGATAATCGGTACTATTCTCGTCAGCCACCACTTGCGCTGAATCCTCGGGAAGAATCAGATTTACCAGCGGCACATCCTTTAAGATCGGACGTAAAACTCCTGATCCAAATCCACCGATATCTAATTTAATTAATGCTCCAAAGATTGCGAGCCATATAATTACAATTAAAAGCGCAATAAGTATGGTTAATACCTTATTTCCATTCTGCTTGTCATTACTTTTTGCTGCCTTTTCTTTTTTAGCCATTATCTATCCTCCCCGGAAAGCATAGGACTGTTATAATTAAAGCTGTTCAACTCGTCAACTTCCTTCCGCTCCTCAGCGTCGAATTCCTGTATGTATTCCTCAAAGGCTTTTTCTTTGAGCCGTTCCTGTGTTTTGCGTCCAACCATTGCATCACTTAATCGGATACGCGCCACTTCCAGACGATGGGCTGCATTTCGAACCACTGTCAGCTGCTGCTTTATCTTTGTTTTCGTGTATTCAATCGCCTGCTCACACTGAATTATTTGATATAAATCCAGTCTGCCTGCTCTCAAATTCCTCAGTTCCGCTTCTAATAAGCTTTGCTTTCTTTTCAATCGCTCCAAATTTTCTTCTTCCTGGGTTAGCTTCATTCTAGCTATTCCATAGGATATCTTGGCTTGATCCTCAAGCTTTAATTTGATTTGGAGTACACTTTCCATAGAATATCTGAATTTTTTCATTATTTATTAAAAATCTCCATCATCATTTCTATTTCTTCCTGAAGCTCATATTTATCATTTACATCTTGTTGTAAAAATGCATTTACTTCCTTGATTTTGGAGATAGCATAATCGATATCCGGATTAGAACCATTTTTATAAGCACCGATATTAACTAAGTCCTCCGCTTCCTGATAGGTTGCAAGAACATTTTTCAACTTACCGGAAGCAATCTTGTGTTCTTTGGTAACAATGGAGCTCATACATCTTGAAATGCTTTGCAATATGTCAATTGCCGGATAATGATTCTTATGACCAAGCTTTCTTGATAGCATAATGTGACCATCCAAAATACTGCGGGCCGTATCAGTAATCGGCTCATTAAAATCATCGCCATCAACAAGCACTGTATATAATCCTGTAATTGAGCCATGCTCTGAATTACCTGCACGCTCTAACAGCTTGGGCATCTCCGAGTAGACACTTGGCGGATAACCACGAGACACCGGAGGTTCACCGGAGGCCAACCCAATTTCTCGCTGTGCCATGGAAAAACGGGTTAGGGAGTCCATCATTAACAAAACATCGTTCCCCTGATCCCTAAAATATTCGGCAATTGCAGTAGCCGTCTGAGCTGCTTTTTTTCGAATGAGTGCCGGCTTATCCGAGGTCGCTACTACCAGTACGGATCTTTTTAATCCTTCTTCTCCAAGATCTCGTTCAATAAATTCTCGTACCTCTCTGCCACGCTCACCGATTAAGGCAATTACATTAATATCTGCCTTGGTATTTCTAGCGAACATACCTAACAATGTACTTTTTCCAACACCACTTCCGGCAAAGATACCGATTCTTTGTCCTTTACCGACCGTCAGCATAGAATCAACCGCTTTTACTCCCAGTGGCAATATCTCATCAATAATTTTTCGTTTTAATGGATCTGGCGGAGGTGCTTCCGCGGGATAAAAACACTTTACCCCCAACTCCGATTGATCTAAGGGATACCCTATGCCATCCAGCGTTTTGCCCAAAAGCTCTTCGCCGACGGGAACCTTAAAGTTCGTACCCGAGTTTTCCACCAGGCTACCAATTCCAACACCGGTCATATCGTCAAAGGGCATTAATAGAATTCTGTTTTCACGAAAGCCAATCACCTCGGCAATCTTCTTATCCGTTTGTCCGGCTCCAGTTATGTAGCATATATCATTCAGATTTGCCTTTGGTCCGGAGGCCTCGATGGTTAATCCCACCATCTTAACTACCTTCCCAATTTCCTGCTCATAGGATTTGTCCAGCAGCTGAAGATATTTATCAAAGTCAATTATTGGCATATATCTCCTGCTTTCTACTAATATCGGCAGTATTTGACGAAAACTAAATACCAGCCAATAATTTTAAATCAGTAATCAGATTGTTTAATTGTACATCCAGACTACAATTGATTACCTTATTATCTGTCTCAATAATGCATTGATTTTTACCCATATTGATATCTTCTATAACAAAAAGAGGCACTTCGCGACCAATCGCTGTTAATAAAAGGTTTTTCCTCATAGCAACATACTCGTAATCCTCTTTCGATACTCTGATGGTATACTCATCACTCTTATCCATATTTCTAAGAGCTCTGTTAGCAAGATTCAAAATTACTTCTTCCTTGTCTTCTATCAGAATTCCAGTTATCTTGCCAACTAAAGAAACAATAATCTGAGCCATATGAGGTTCCAGACTCCTCATTGCTTCCTCATGTTCTTCCTGGAGCTGATATTGCATTGCCTCATGCTCTGTCTTAAGCTTTTGAGCTTCTTTTTTTACTTGCTGCATACCATCCTCATAGGCTTTCTTGGTTGCCGATGCTAGGGTATCTGCTTTTAATTGCTCTGCATCTTTTTTTGCCTTCTCCAGAATTTGCTGTGCCTCTGCCTCTGCTTCCTCAAGAAGCTTTGAAGCACGTTCCGAGATTTCCTCCAGCTGCTCCTCTTCGGAAATGGTATCTACAACGAGCGCCTGAAGTCCTTCTACAAATCCCTCCGGAACTACTTGGGTAGCCTTGACAGCAAGATTCTTTCTGATTTCAAGCTCCTTATCGATCCTTAGATGCGAATCAATTGTCTTTTTTGCTTCGTCATCATAACGAACCGAATACGCTTTTATTACATTAGACAATAATCTCGTCACCTCCACCTCTCGATATAATAATCTCTGAGGAATCTTCTAACTTACGAATTATATTAACAATCTTCTGCTGTGCTTCTTCAACATCCTTCAAACGAACCGGTCCCATATAATCCATGTCTTCCCTAATCATTACCGCCAAACGTTTTGACAAGTTATTAAAGATAACATTCTGTACTTCTTCGTTGGAACCTTTTAAAGCAACTGCCAATTCATTATTATCAACCTCACGAAGAACTCTCTGAATGGACTTATCATCCAAGCTAAGGATATCCTCAAATACAAACATCTTTCTGCGAATCTCATCTGCAAGCTCCGGCTCTTCGATTTCCAAGGTCTCCATGATATGCTTTTCAGTTCCGCGATCAACCGTATTGAGGATTTCAACAATGGAATCCACACCACCAACAATGGTATAATCCTGATTTACAAGGGACGCAAGCTTTCTTTCCAGAACCTTTTCAACTTCTTTAATGACATCCGGCGAAGTACGATCCATTTGCGCAATACGTCTTGCTACATCTGCCTGCTTATCTAAGCTTAAGGAAGAGATAATCGTGGATGCCTGTCCCGGTGATAGGTAAGAAAGTATTAAAGCTATGGTCTGAGGATGCTCATCCTGAATAAAGTTCAATAACTGAGAAGCATCTGTCTTACGTACAAATTCAAATGGTCTAACCTGCAAGGAGGCTGTCAGCTTGCCAATAACATCCTTTGCTTTTTCTGTACCAAGAGCTTTTTCCAGCAGTTCTTTTGCATACGCAATACCACCCTCTGCAATATATTGCTGAGCCAGACAAATCTCATAGAATTCATCCAATACTTGATCCTTGGTCGCTGGTGAAATACTTCTGGTATTGGCAATCTCCAAGGTCATGGTTTCAATCTCTTCTTCTTTTAAATGCTTAAAAATACTGGCAGATCGTTCCGGTCCAAGTGAAATTAATAGAATTGCTGCTTTTTGAATACCGGAGATATCACTACTACCTTTCGCCATGTTTTATCCTCCCATTAGCTACAGCCGTAGCCATCTTAACCCCAATCTTCATTTAACCAATTACGTAGCAGCTGTGCTACTGCTTCAGGTTTTTCATCAACAAACTTTTCTATCATTCTACGAACCTCTGAAACTTCGTTAAACTCAATATCTTCAATTGTTTGGTTTTCCTTTGTTGTGGCAAGAAGCTGTTCAACAGACAGCTCCGGCTCCATCTCAGTCACCTCAACCGGCTTAACACCTCTAAATACAACAAATCCAAGTAATGCAATAATTAATACAGCTAATATAATCTGCAGATAATCCGTCAAGCTTTTTGCCACTTTATTTGTCGGAACAAAGATTGGCTGATTATATGCGGTAACTGATATATTCGCCTCTGCAATACCCGTCGCTTTAGAAACCATGGTAACTAAAGTTGCATCAGGAATAATTGCTGTTGTTGCACTGTTTGCTGCCACATAAGCATCAAAGGTAGTACCCTCCAAAGCTCCTTGTGCCTCTAAATCATCTTCCTTATAGGTAGTTGCTTTCCTAAGTACGATAGAAATCGAAGATTCCTCTGGTATGATAGCACCCACCTCATATTCTGTATTCGTTACTCTTTCATTCGGTAAATAGTCATATTCCTCCGTATCCACCGTACCGGTGTTAGAGGATGGATTCGTAGTTTGATAGGTAGTCTCATCATTAGAACTCGTTCCAGGTACACCGCCTCCTGAGGCATTCGCATTTTCAGAACTATAGGTATAACTATGACCGTATACTCCTTGCTCCTGTCCTTCTGCCGGTGTATATTCGGTATATAATTCAGTCACCTTATCCATATTAAAGACAAGATTTGGCATAATTTCAACATCATCAAAACCACTCTTTATTAATCCCATGTATAAATTATTAATATAGGTATTACGCAGTCTTTCTTTAAAATCTTCATTTGAATTGGCACTTCCGCTATACAAGTCACTTCCCCCGCCGTATAGAAGATTACCAAACTGATCAGCTACTTTAATCAATTCTGCATTCTCATTACCAATCACCGATGCAACTACCTGCGCAATGGTTTCTGCCGTCTCTGGCTGAAAATCCTCGGTAATCGTCAAAACAACGCTGGCGCTGGTATCCTTTGCTTCGGATAGGATGGAATCACTGCTCTCCGTAGGAAGATAATAGACCTCGGCTTCCTCCACACCTTCCATTTTTATAATACTGTTACGTAATTGATTTTGAAAATAAAGATTAAGCTTAAGTGTACGGTCAGCATTCGTTGTACTTAAGCTATTATCAAGAAGTTCATCAACAGAAAGTCCGGTTGATGGCATATCATTATCTGCTAAAAGAAATGTGGCATCGGTTAATCTTTTTTCATCAACGGAAATCGTCTGCTTATCGCTGGCAACTTTGTACTCGATTCCTTCACTCTTAAGCAATTCCGTAATCTTACTGGCATCACCTATCGTATCTGCGGTAACTAATTTCTCATATACTGTACGCTGCATCAGAAATATGAGTAGCGCAAAGGCGAAAACAACAATACAGACTGCACTGATAATAAATGTCTTCTGCTTGCTGGTATATTTATTCCATATGTTTGTTAAATTTGTTAATAATTGCTTTGCTCTATCAGCCATTGCCTATGCTCCTCTGCGTTTTATCATGGGTCTACTTAGATCTGCAGGTTCATGATCTCTTTGTAGGCATCCATTACATTGTTGCGTACTGCAACGGTATACTGTAATGCGAGGTTTGCTTTCTGCTGCGCTACTTGCAGATCAGTGGTGCTGTCCGTTAACCCGAGTGCATATGCAGTTTCTGCTTCTTCTGCTGCATTGGTATAATCATTGGTTTGTTTTACTAAATTGAGTGCCGATTGAAAAACATCCTCAAAGGCTGCATTTCGGTTCTCAGAGGCTTTTGATGCCGAATCAATTCCATATTTACTGAGGTTATTCAGCGTATTAACTGAAGTAATATTCATTTATGTTTCCTTGCCTTTCCTAATAATAGTCCGATCCTGGGATCATCGGCCTAAGTAAAACAATTTCCTAATTATTTTCCAACCTCTAACCCTTTCATTGCCATGCTCTTTGTGGCATTGAAGGCTGTAACATTCGCCTCATAAGCACGAGTTGCGTCAATCATATCGGTCATCTCTTGAACCGTATTGACATTCGGATAGGTTACATAACCATCCTCATCCGCATCCGGATGTGACGGATCATATACCTTACGCATCTCGGTTGTTGTATCCTCTACAATCTCTGTAACCTTTACTCCATCCCCGGTTGTATCGGCAGTATACCTAAGTATATTTCCAAAGGAGCTCATATCCTTTTCTTCAAATACGACTGTTTTTCTTCTATATGTATTACCGTTTTCATCGCGGGTCGTATTCACATTAGCAATATTCTGAGATATAATATCCAGTCTTAATCTCTGTGCCGACATTCCGCTTGCACTGACATTCATTCCGCCCATTACCGACATCTATACTACCTCCTGCTATAACTCATCTTAAGATTCTTTATCATTAGTACCTACCTGGCAGCAAGTACAGCTTTAATTCTGCTAAATTCTTGGGTCATGGATTCCAAAAGAGCCTGATAGCGGATTTGATTCTCTGCAAGCTTTGCAGATTCTGTATCAATGTCCACATTATTGCCATCCATTCGATAACTTAAGGATGCATTATCCGTATATACAGTGGCTTCAAGCTGATCCATATTTGCATCTGCTATTCTGGAGTCCAGTGAGTTATCACCTAATAAAGCTGACTGTAAATAAGATTGAAATTGTACATCCTTTCTCTTATATCCAGGAGTATCAACATTTGCGATATTATTCGCAATAACCTCATTCCGCTTCCAGCTTGCACTTGCCGCTTTATTTAACACATTGATGTAATTAAATGCATTCGAACCTATCATTTCAACACTCCTTTCCACCATATAAACATTATAATAAATATTAAAAAAAACACAAGATATATTTGCAAATTTAGTAGAATAATACTATACCTTGTGGAATTATGTACATTGTTTCAAAAATTGCTCACAAACTCTCAGCAATTTATTATTCAAATTGTCGAATAGAATATCTATTTTCAGCCTTTGATTTATTGAAAAATAATATGTCGAATATGATCACATTTGGCATAGTAGGCTCTTAGAACTATATGGAAATATTTACACAAAAAAAGGACTTATGAGGAATTACACCCACAAATCCTTTTGCTCGCTCAAATCCATTTATTAAACATTATTCATATTCTTTAATTAATCATTATTCATATTCTTTAATTCATCAAAAACCACGTCGTTCAATACTCTGATATAAGTCCCTTTCATTCCAGAGGAACGGGATTCGATAACACCTGCACTCTCAAACTTTCTAAGGGCATTCACAATTACTGATCTTGTAATTCCTACACGATCTGCAATTTTGCTGGCTACCAGGATTCCTTCATTACCCTTTAACTCTTCAAAGATATGAGTGATTGCCTCCAGCTCTGAGAAGGATAAGGTACTGATCGCTGATTTTACAATTTGTACTTTTCTATTTTCTTCTGCGCTTTCTTCATTCACCGAGCGCATCATTTCCAGTCCGACAACCGTAGTACCATATTCACTGAGAATGATATCATCCAATGTATATTGCGGTCCGTTCTTATATAGGAATAAAGTTCCTAATCGCTCACCTGCAATGTCAATCGGAGTGATAATTGCCTGATACGTGTCAACATTATCAAATTCAAAACCAAGCGTTCTTAGATTAACATTTTCTTTCGTTGATAATATGTTCAAAAGTCTCTCATTCAACAAATTATCAATGTGTCTCCCAACCACATCCTTAATTAATTCCTTGATTTCACTAATATCATTGCGGTTCTTAACACCGAGCACCTTCCCCTTTCTGCTTATTACCAAAACATTGGATGCCAGTATCTCACTCAGAACAACACAGATGTCATTAAAAACCACCTTATGCGAATTATTATTATGCAGTAGGTTGTTAATCTTTCTTGTTTTATCCAATAACTGTACGCTCATTGCTATATATCCTCCCAGCTTTCTATGCTCCCAATTTATCCTCCTAATATTTGTGGTATTACCACCAAATCAGAAGTGGCTAATACATTCAGAAAGTGTTCCTAATTGTACTACTTTTTGATTTTATCATATATGATTCCCAAAAACAATATCTATCTCTTTATTTTGACACACATTTATAGCTGATTTTTAAGTTTTTTATCCAATTTTGTATATTTATCGGTACAAATGATACTTTATTTCAAATTGCTAGTTACAAACCCACAACCCGCATCATCACAAACCAATTTATTACCCTTCTCCAGCATCAATCCTCCGCAGTTATCGCACCTTGTCTGTGATGGCTTTTGCCAGGTCATAAATTCGCAATCCGGGTTATTAATGCAGCCATAATACTTTCTGCCTTTTTTTGTTTTTCGAATTACGATATCACTTCCGCATACCGGACAATCCACACCGATTTTTTCAAGATAAGGTTTTGTATTTTTACAATCCGGGAATCCGGGACAAGCAAGGAATTTACCATGGGGTCCATATTTTACAACCATGTTCCTGCCGCAAAGGTCGCAGATTTCTTCCGTAACCTCGTCTTCAATCTGAATCTTATCCAGTTCAACCTGAGCATTATTTACCGCTTCATCCAAATCGGGATAAAAGTTTTTCACTACCGTTTTCCAGCTAACGGTACCATCTTCCACACAGTCGAGCAGAGATTCTAGATTTGCCGTAAAGTTTACGTCTACAATACTGGAGAATGCTGCCTTCATTATGCGGTTTACCGCTTCACCAAGCTCTGTTACATACAGATTCTTATTTTCTTTTGCTACATATCTTCTTATGATAATCGTTGTAATTGTCGGCGCATAGGTACTAGGTCTTCCAATACCTAGCTCCTCCAGGGTCTTAACAAGGGAAGCTTCTGTATAATGAGCCGGTGGCTGAGTAAAATGCTGGCTATGATTTAATTTTGACAAGGAAAGATTATCTCCCGCCGCTAACCCATCAAAGATATTCGCATTTTCAACTTCTTCCTCGTCCGGGGTATAGACACTCATAAAGCCCTCAAACACAAGCTTGGAAGCAGCGGAAGTAAAACGATAATCCTTTGCATTTATTTTAACTGAAGTTGTCTCATAAATTGCAGGCTGCATTCTACTGGCAACAAATCTTTTCCATATTAATTGGTAGAGACGGAATTGATCCCTGCTTAATGATTCTTTTATATCGTTCGGATTAAATTCTATATAAGTCGGGCGAATCGCTTCATGGGCATCCTGTATTTTCTTTCCTGTGCGCCCTTGATTTTCTTCTACCGCAACAAACTCCTGACCATAATTATCTTTAATATATTCTTTTGCTGTCTTATCTGCTTCATCACTGATTCTTATGGAATCGGTACGCAGGTAGGTGATTAAACCCACAGTGCCATGCCCCTTAATATCCACACCTTCATATAGTTGTTGAGCAAGCTGCATGGTTTTCTGTGTTGAATAATTCAATGTTTTGGCCGACTCCTGCTGCAGAGTACTGGTGGTAAAGGGAAGCGGTGATTTTCTAATACGTTCACTTTTTTTAACATCATTTACAATGAACTCTGCGCCTTCTAATTGAAGTAGAATTTCATTCATCTCTGCTTCGCTGCGAATCTCTTTCTTGGCTCCGTTCAGCTTGGCTACCATTGGCTTTTTCTTACCCTTTAACTCAAATTCAGCTTCTAAAGTCCAGTATTCTTCCGGAACAAACGCATTAATCTCATCTTCTCTATCGCAGATAATTCTTAGTGCTACCGATTGTACTCTGCCTGCACTTAAGCCCCTTTTTACTTTATTCCAAAGAAGAGGACTTATGAGATAGCCCACCATTCGATCCAGTGCTCTTCTTGCCTGCTGCGCATTCACCAAATCCATATCAATTTCTCTGGCTTGCTTGATCGATGATTTAACGGCATTTTTTGTAATTTCATTAAAGGTGATACGGCTGGCGTCCTTATCTGTTAAGTTTAAGGCTTGTAATAAGTGCCAGGAAATTGCCTCTCCCTCACGGTCAGGGTCAGTTGCGAGATACACTTTATCCGCTTTTTTCACTTCTTTTCGAAGCTTCGCCAGTAAATCTCCCTTTCCTCGGATTGTGATATACTTGGGCTCAAAATCATGATTCACATCTATTCCCAATTGACTCTTCGGTAAATCTCTAACATGACCATTAGATGCCAGTACTTCAAAATTAGCACCTAAGAATTTCTTAATCGTCTTTGCCTTAGCCGGTGATTCTACGATTACAAGATGTTTTGGCATTCTATAAACCTCGTTTCTATTCTATTACTATATAATAATTTCTCATTATTTGCTTTATATACCCTTTAAGTTCAAGAGCCAAAAGCTGTTCCACCAATACATCAATTGTCATTCCCGTCAGTAATGCGATCTCTTCTATGTGTTTTGGCTCTAAACACAATGAAGCATACACTATTTTTTCCTTTAATTCAAGAATTTTATTATTTTTTTTGAAATCGTGTATTCTTTGTTTATAATTCGGAAAAATATCCTCTAAGATGTCTTTTGGGGTTGTAACTAATTTTGCCCCCATTTTTATCAGATTATTACATCCTCCGCTCAACAAGTCTGTTGGCTTTCCGGGAAGAGCATAAATATCCTTACCGTGTTCCAAACCATAATCCACAGTAATTAGAGATCCGCTTTTTTCTTTTGCTTCTATGACCAGAATCGCTGAACACAAGCCACTAATGATACGATTTCGCATAGGGAAGTTACCTGCCAGCGGTGATGTTCCGGGTGCATATTCGGACAGAATTCCTCCCTGTTTTTGAAGTTGCATATAAAGATTAAAATTCTCTTTGGGATAGCATATGTCAATACCACAGCCTAATATACCATAGGTTATCCCACCCGAGGACAGTGCTCCCTCATGGGCATGGGTATCTATGCCGCGTGCTAAACCACTTATGATTCCTATTCCCTCTTTTGCCAGTGCCCCGGCAAAATACTTTGCCATTTCTCTCCCATAGGGAGTGCATTCTCTGGCTCCAACAATGGCAAGTAGTTTTTCTTCCTTTTGAGGAAGCCTTCCTTTCACAAATAATGCATGTGGTGCATCATATATATTACGAAGCTGCTCCGGATAACGTTCATCCTCTTTTGAAACAAAATATATGCCGCTCTTTCGTAATTTAGCATATCTTTCCTTAATTATCTCGGGGTTTCTGTTCGTACATAGCGTATGAATATCCTGAGTGCTGAATCTAAGCGTAACCGGACAGCACTCCCTGCGAAATACTTCAAATTCCTCAGCGCTTGCTTCATAAACAGCTTCTACGCTACCAAATGTTCTTAACAGTAATTCCACCTTTTTTAAACCTATATTTTGAAGATTTAATAACCAATAATAAAGCTCATCCTTTGTCATATGTACTCCTTCCTCTATTCTCCCCAATATTTTTGATCTAAACTACGATAACAAATCGCCTCACTTAAATGTCTGGTCGTAATCCGTTCACTTTGGTCCAGATCCGCAATCGTTCTTGCTACCTTAAGAATTCTATGGTAGGCTCTTGCGCTAAGATTCATCTGAATAAAGGCTTCCTCTAGCAAAGTCTGTTCCTTAGCTTCTAATTTGCAATATTTTTTCATAGCTCTTGGGGTTAATTCAGAATTGAAATAGATATTTTGTCCCTGGTATCTCTCTAATTGAATCTGTCTTGCGAGGCTGACCCTGCTACGGATATCCTTGGAGGACTCTTGCTGCTCCTGTATTTGAAGCTCCTTATAATTCATTTGCAAAGCCTCGATACAGATATCAAACCGATCCAATAAAGGATTTGAAATTCTTCCGAGGTACCGTTTCACCTGATTAATCGTACAGTTGCAGCGGTTTCGATCAGGGTAATAACCACAGGAGCAGGGGTTCATGGCAGCAACTAGCATGAAACCGGCCGGATAGCGATAGGAGGCATTGAGCCTGGATATAGTGACCGCTTTATCCTCCAGCGGCTGCCTGAGTACTTCTATGGTATTCTTCTGAAATTCCGGCAGTTCATCTAAAAATAGAACCCCCAGATGAGACAAGCTAATCTCACCGGGCTTTGGAATAATTCCTCCTCCAACCAAGGCTGTAGTTGTTATTGTGTGGTGGGGACTGCGAAAGGGTCTTTTCGTAATGAGCGGCTTTGAACCCAAGAACCCGGCAATACTATAAATTTTTGAAATCTCCATACTCTCATCAAAGGATAGCTCCGGCATGATTGTCGGAATACGTTTTGCCAGCATTGTTTTGCCTGATCCAGGCGGTCCAATCATCAGAATATTATGCATACCGGACACCGCTATTTCAATTGCCCGCTTCGCTGCCTTTTGTCCCGCCACTTCAGCAAAATCCATGATGTCATCCTTATGACTTTGCCCAAACATGGCATCCATATCTATGGACTCCGGTTGTATCTTCTCCTTTTCTTGCATAAGCTCCATCGCTTCCTTTAAAGTAGACACACCGAAGGTCTGCATTCCTTCAACAACCGCCCCTTCTTTTGCATTTTCCTTTGGAACAATGCACTTTGTAAAGCCCCGTTGCTTTGCAGAATAGACAAGGGGCAGAACTCCATTCACTTTATTCACTTTTCCATTTAAGCTGAGTTCTCCAATGATGAGAAAATCCTTTAGTTTCTCCTCTGGAAGATGGCCAAAGGCCGTTAGAATTGCCAACGCAACCGGAAGATCAAATGCTGTACCTTCTTTCCGGATGTCGGCGGGAGATAAATTGACTGTGATACGTTTGGGTGGCAGCATATAACCAGAATTTTTGAGTGCTATCCTCACTCGCTCTCTGGCCTCTTTTACCTCCGACCCCAAGTACCCTACCATATCGAATATTGGAAGACCGTCACTGACATCAGCCTCCACAGATACAATCAGTCCATCAATCCCGTGAATTGCTGCACTGTATGCTTTACTAAACATAGAAAACCTCCATTCCTTCTTAAATCGCATGCCTGCCTCTCCTATTAAGAAGGAACTATTTGCCTATTGCTAGTATAACAAAGGAAAAACTCCACCTCAAGAAAGATTTTACATTTGTCATTTCTGCCAAGAATATGAGCTGATCTTCAACAATTTACACAGGGAAAATCATATTTATGTCGTTTCGGCCGTATACCTGTTCCTATAATCCTGATGCACGGCGCAATTTCAGCGCCTTTTATCAGAAGTAAAATTCAACTTCTGATAACTTATATTATAGGAACGAAATACATGTTCCTATAATCCTGATGCACGGCGCAATTTCAGCGCCTTTTATCAGAAGTAAAGTTCGACTTCTGATAACTTATATTATAGGAACGAAATCACCGCTAATACTATTGATAAGAATACTTATCACTGATCTTTTGTTATTTCATATGGAGGAGGATTTATCCCATGAATAAAGTTGAATTAAAACCAGGAATTTATTATGTAGGAGTTGTAGATTGGCACCTTCGTAATTTTCACGGTTATTCCATTCACAAAGGTACAACCTATAATGCATACTTAATCGTTGACGAAAAAATTGCACTGATAGATACCGTAAAGGCTCCCTTTGCCGGAGAATTGTTAGAACGTATCGCTGAAATCATTGATCCAGCAGATATCGATTATGTTATCTCTAATCATGTTGAAATGGATCACTCCGGAGCTATTCCTGCGGTGATGAAGGCAGCTCCTAATGCCACTGTAATCACTTCTGACCCAAGCGGGCTTAAAGGCTTGAAGGCTCATTATGGAAGTGATTTTGAATTTCAGCAGGTAAAAGCAGGGGAAGTAATTTCGCTTGGTAAGAGAACTCTCACTTTTGTAGCAACGCCAATGCTTCATTGGCCGGATAACATGGTAACCTATTGCCCGGAAGAGAAAATCTTATTCTCCAATGACGCTTTTGGTCAGCATTTCACTTCAAGCAAGCATTTTGATGATGAGGTTGAACTGAGTCAGGTTATGGCGGATGTTCAGGGCTATTATGCAAATATTCTAATGCCCTACAGTGCGCAAACAAAGAAAGCGCTTTCCATTGTAGAAGGCTTAGATCTGGAATTAATTGCTCCCAGCCATGGCATCATCTGGAGATCTCACATTAAGGAAGTTCTTAATGCTTACAAATATTATTCCGAAGGTTCCACAGCAGATACTGCACTTGTAATCTTTGATTCCATGTGGCATTCCACAGAAAGCATGGCTCATAGTATTGCAGAAGGTTTCACCCGCAGAGGAACCGCGGTACGACTTTTAGATTTAAAGGAGAATGACTTATCGGATGTTATAACTGAGGTCTTAACCGCCCGCTATATTGCCATCGGCTCTCCTACCTTAAATAATAACATTCTTCCTAATGTCGCTGCTCTGCTTTCTTATCTAAAAGGCCTGCAGCCGAAAAACAAAAAAGGCTTTGCCTTCGGTTCTTATGGCTGGAGCGGACAAAGCATAGGACTCGTAAATCAGGCGTTGGAAGAATTAGGTGTTGAGATTCTCCTTGACCCGATTCGAATCAACTACCTTCCTTCCAAGGAGCAGCTGAGAGACTTAGAGGATACCATTTCCCTCCTATAATTAAACTTTCCTCAGGTTGCACATTCCTTGTCAGCTGATGTTCAATAATTTGAACAATTAGAGAGATTTTTAATAAAATGCGCATATAATGTACCAAGATACATGATGTTATAACATGCATCCTGTGGATTGAGGTGATTATATGCGCATTTTAGAATTAAGAGAAAAGGAAGTAATTAATAGCAGAGATTGTGTTCGGCTTGGCTATGTCTGCGATTTAGAATTTGATATTTGTACCTGCCATGTTACACACATTATCATTCCAGGTCCCTGCAAGGTGTGGGGAATCTTAGGACGGGATCATGAATATGTTATCCCTTGCTCCTGCATTAAGCAAATCGGTGTCGACATTATTATCGTCGACGTGGATATAGAAAAATATCTGGTAAAATGTATCTAGGTGTAAGCTTAGCACGAATTATTTACTATTATATTATAAATTTGTAATAATTTCCTTGACCGTTCCTAATTCCTTTACTATAATTTATAGTACAAGAACCAAAAATCGTGTTCCTGTAACGTTCACTTCCGATAACTTATATGATTACTATGAGTTACCAACAGATTAGGAGGATATATTTCTATGAAATGCCCGTTTTGTAATAAGGACAATACAAGAGTTATTGATTCAAGACCTGCTGATGAAAATAATTCAATACGGAGAAGACGCCAATGTGATGAATGTAACCGAAGATTTACCACATACGAAAAGGTAGAAACTATTCCTCTGGTTGTCATTAAAAAAGATAATAACCGAGAGCCTTATGACCGCTCAAAAATTGAAGCAGGTGTTTTTCGTTCCTGCCACAAGCGTCCAATATCTGTGGATCAGATTACCTCATTAGTTGATGAAGTAGAGACTCAGATCTTTAATCGTGAAGATAAAGAGATCCCAAGCAATGTAATTGGTGGGATATTGATGGATAAATTGAAGGATCTTGACCCGGTGGCCTATGTACGCTTTGCATCTGTGTATCGTGAATTTAAAGATGTGAATACTTTTATGGAGGAAATCAAGAAGATTCTTAGCTAAATCTATATTATACTAGTCCTGTATGTTATTCAGTTTCAATGAACCGTCCACTTCCTTGCGTGGACGGTTCATTTATTTATTCTTCTTGTCTCATAAGTCTAAAATGCACTGCCAGATAAACCATGAATGCAATAAACAAGGGTAGATAAAAATTAATTACTCTGGTCAATATCATCGCTGAAGGTAGCTCGTCCAAGGAATAAAATCTCTGAAACACATGCAAAAATGCTTTTTCTGAAATACCGACAGAGCCAGGTAGCGGAATTGCGACTACCGCAATATTAATGAGCGATTGTCCTGACATCAGGTCAATTGCATCTGCGCTTCTGTGACCAAAGCTTAAATACACCAGATACGAGACCATATAATATGCCGCCCACTGAACTACAGAGATGAAAAATACTTGAACAAACATTCCCGGATGCTTCAATATATAATGAGCCTTTCCTTGATAGGAGGCAATTAACGTGCCCAGCTTCTGTTTTAACTGTGCTTCATTCTTAACCAACTTAACTCTTACCCCTAACTTCAATGCATACCTTATAATAAAGGGTACTACTTTTCCCATAAACATGATTGCAGACAGCATCAAGGTTAGGCTTAGTATTACTGCCGCTCCGGCAATAATCAGACACTTCATCCAAGTCTTGTAACCGGACACATATTCAAAGCGAACAATGACCGAAAGCCCTCCATAGATCAGCATTACAATTTGACTGGAAAATACCGTTAAAAACACAGTAATCGCAGATATATCCACATGAATCCGATCCTTATTCATGTAGTAAATCTGAGCTGGCTGTGCACCGCTTGCCCCTGGAGTAATTGCTCCAAAATAGTTTCCTACATATGCGTATTCAATACATCTGACATAACTTGACGAATGTCCTAATCGCTGTAATATTAGCTTAAAATTCAACGCCACACACCCAACGTTAACAAACATCATTAATATTCCCGCGAGTAAGTAAAAAGGATGAACGCAACGAATAACCTGGACGATTTCAGTAATCGAATATTCCTTTAGTACCACAAGTATTGTTAATACCATTAATATGGCAACAAATATGATACTTCTTATTTGATTTTTTTTACTCACAACATTCGTCCCCATTGTAACCTCCACAGTTCTTTAGCATTCACTAACTTATTATTACACTTTTAGCATCATCTTATGATGAGTAATTTTAATAAGCTCAATACCTTTATCAACAAGACGCTTCGCTTATCATAAGCAAGTCAAACCAGCAAGTTGACCCACTTCCATAAACAACACAAACCCATAAAATAATTCACTTATCAATAAAGAATAGGGGCTGTTGGAACAGCCCCTATTCTTTAACATCTCTATTTACTTAGTCCTTAATTCTCTTGTGTTACCAAATGTATTACACCACATTACAAATCTTTTTATTTTATTATCTTACTTTTACTTTTGTTGTTATTTTATTGGTATGATCAAAGTGTCAAAAGCCTACCTTCACCTCACAGCCTATATCTTCCCCCACACCGCTCAAATCACTATATCACATCAAATAATTTTTCATATTCTTCAGAGCCGACTTCTCCAATCGACTGACTTGTGCTTGAGAAATATTTATTTCCTTTGCTACCTCCATCTGAGTCTTGCCCTCAAAAAAGCGCAACTTAATAATATTATGCTCCCTTGCCGACAATTTATCCATAGCTTCCTTCAACGAGATTTCCTCAATCCAATTTTCTTCCTTATTCTTCTTATCGCTAACCTGATCCATAATGTAAAGCGCGTCCCCGCCCTCCACATAAACAGGATCGTATAAGGAAACTGGGCTTTGAATCGCATCTAAGGCGTACACAATATCTTCCTTGCTTATTCCTATTTCTGCAGCGATCTCACTTACTGTTGGTTCTTTTTCATTTTTCTTTATCAATGCTTCCTTCGCGTAAATTGCCTTATAAGCTGTATCCCTTAAGGATCTGCTAACGCGAATGGAATTATTATCTCTTAAATATCTTCTGATTTCACCGATTATCATGGGTACTGCATAGGTAGAAAATTTCACGTTTTGCGTTATATCAAAATTATCAATTGCCTTCATCAAGCCGATGCAGCCAATTTGAAACAAATCATCTACATTCTCATTACTCCCTGAAAACCTCTGGATTATGGACAGCACTAATCTGAGATTCCCTTTAATATAAAGTTCTCTGGCTTCTTTGTCCCCGCCCAGAATCTTTTTAAACAATTCTTCCTTTTCATTGTTTTTTAACAATGGCAGCTTAGATGTATTTACACCACAAATCTCAACCTTATAAAGAGCCATACCGAAACCTCCGAATCACATCATTTTCATTAATTAATGATTCACTTTTTGGCTCCAATTTATACTGTAATTGGGAAAGAAATAATTTCCATTTATAAGATTCTATTCAAATCGTACCATTTCCTTTTTTAAACGCTTGATGATTTTTTTCTCTAATCTTGAGATATAGGATTGAGATATTCCAAGTAGATCAGCAACTTCTTTTTGAGTCCGCTCCAAACCGTCATCCGTGTTCAGACCGAATCGAAGATCTACAATGACTCGTTCCCGATCCGACAGTTTTGTCAGGGCTTTACGAAGTAATTTTCGATCTACCTCTTCTTCAATATTATGATAAATAACATCCTCTTCTGTTCCCAGAATATCGGAAAGCAACAGTTCATTTCCATCCCAATCAACATTGAGAGGCTCATCAATGGATACTTCCAGCTTCGTCTTATTATTCCTTCGAAGATACATCAGAATTTCATTTTCAATACATCTGGAAGCATAGGTTGCCAGTTTAATATTTTTATCCGGGTTAAAGGTATTAATTGCCTTTATCAGCCCAATCGTACCAATGGAAATCAGATCTTCCACACCTACACCCGTATTATCAAATTTCTTTGCTATGTAAACAACAAGCCTCAAATTATGTTCCACCAGGATTGACTTCATTTCACCATCCTCGGCTGATCCGAGCTTCTCGATAACTTCCGCTTCCCTGACTGGATCCAGTGGCGGAGGTAATATCTCAGCACCGCCAATATAATGGATTTCCCCCTTTTGACCGAAAAAGAATGTTCTTATATTCGGTATCATCCGAAATTGCAGCTTGTTTGGTATTGATAATTTTAGTAACATTGATAGACCTCCTATTATTATGCACATACATTTTATCTGTTATCAACTTCAGAAACGGTTTGCTTTTGTATCGATGAATTCCTTATGCAAAATCACATGATACTCTTTCTGCGGAGATAGCTGATTATCACAAACTGCAGCAATGACCTTATTGATACAACTGGATTTCTGACCCTCATAAATCACCATTTTATCCAGCACCAACCCAACCATCATTCCTTTTTCCGTTCCTATGGACCTGAAAGGAATCAATTTTAATGGAAGAAAATCTTCCTCTCCATCATCTTCTGCTACGGTTCCCGTATGATTTCCCTCTAATATTGCCTTGGTTTGATGGAACCGCGCTCTCATTTTCTCCGGAAGCAAGGAGTCCATCAGTGAATTTTCAACAATAATAACTGCCTTTCCGGTTACCGGATCTTGCAGTCCATTTCCCGTATCAAATAATCCCTTTGTTTTGATATGGTTATTAAGAAGAAACAGTTCAACATCATATAATTCCATTTTACTTCCCACATAGCACCGATATAACCAGATGATGATCAGCATTAGCACTAAAACTATCGCAAAAATCAAAGCAATAAACTGCCAGGAAATGTCGCTATATAGAAAGAATTCTCCAAATTGTATCAGTCGAATTTTAATATTCGTATTATAATAAACCGTATTAACAAATCCACCGATTGCATATGTAATAAAATACAATGTTATAACCTGTTTTATCAGGTCACCTTTTCCCATTTTCCCGAATGAAATTCTTATCATAAAGATCGCGGTAACAAGATTCATGATAATTACCCTTAAAATGGCATTCATCCACGGATATAGACTAACCAGCGCAGCAACACCTGCTCCAACAGCCGCTGCAGCTATTCGTCTTATTAAGGTGCTTTCTTTTCTGTTGATCTTCTTTATGAGATATAGTAATATGAAATCCAAGATAAAATTCAGGATAAAAATGATATCTGGATATACTTCGAAATACAAAATTCACCTCCATCGCATAGAATGACTTATCCTGAGTATTTGCTCATCACTGCACCTATCAATGCTTATGAAACAAAATAGCATTCCTCTCTCTTTGGATGTCTCATTGATGATAGTTCGATTATAACTTGTTTCGAATTCAATATATGTCATTTTCTGGAATTTAAATCGTTGTTTTCATTTACTATTTCCTACAGTAAAGATTATATTTTTCATTTTTCGCGCAAAAAAAACTGCCAGACTATTCTTATCGCAATAATCTGACAGCTTAATTCTCTTTATGTATTCTTATTTATGACGGTTTTTCTGCAAAAACTCCGGAATCTTAATTCCACTGGGATCAGTATTCGTATTGGTCGGTGCTTTTGCCGGTTGACTAATCGGCCGTCTGTTTGGATCAGTATGATACGGTGATGAGGAAGGCTGTGATGTTGTCTGGGGAGTTGAATTATAGGTTGTCCCAGTCGTGTAGGAAGGCCTGCTCATATTAAATTCCGGCTTTGATACCGGTCTGCTCATGGTATTGCCAAATCCTCCTGTGTTATGAGGCTGTCTTAAGAAATCCGGTGTTTTAACCATATCCTTTGATCTAGCATCTAATCCGGTAGCAATGACCGTGATCGTAGCTGTATCCGGGTTAACATCATCAAACATAGCACCAAAAATAATATTTGCCGTATCCCCTGCAAGTTCCTGAACTAAGGTAGCCGCTTCATTTGCCTCAATCAAGCTGATATCACCTGATATGTTAATGATAACATGGGAAGCGCCTTGAATTGTTGTTTCAAGGAGAGGACTTGTAATTGCCTGTTTTACAGCATCGATACACTTATCATCTCCAACGCCCATACCGATACCGATATGTGCTACACCCTTGTCCTTCATAACGGTCTGAACATCTGCAAAGTCAAGGTTAATCAGTCCCGGAACATTAATTAAATCCGTGATTCCTTGAACACCTTGCTGTAACACTTCATCCGCTTTACGAAGAGCATCCGGCATTGTAGTTCTGCGATCAACAATCTCAAGTAATTTATCATTTGGAATCACAATCAAGGTATCAACATTCTCTTTTAAACGATCAATACCATTCACTGCATTCGTCATTCGTGTTTTTGCTTCAAATCGAAAGGGCTTCGTTACAATACCAACTGTAAGAATTCCCATGTCTTTCGCAATCTGAGCAACAACAGGAGCTGCACCGGTACCAGTTCCGCCACCCATACCACAGGTAACAAAAACCATATCAGCACCTTTTATTATCTCAGTTAACTGCTCTTTGCTTTCCTCAGCCGCTTTTTGTCCAATTTCAGGTTGAGCTCCGGCACCAAGACCTTTTGTAAGCTTCTCTCCGATTTGAATGCACAGTGGTGCTTTACAATTTTTTAAGTGCTGTTTATCCGTATTAACACAGACAAAATCAACACCAAGAATATTCTCTTCTATCATTCGATTAACGGCGTTATTACCTGCTCCTCCTACCCCGATTACAAGTATTTTAGCTGTAGTGTCCGCCTCATTTGTTCTTATCTCAAGCAAGGTCTATTCCTCCTTTTAAACGTATTCTCTTTCAAAAGCTCACAAGTAACTTGTCCTCACAAATTACCTATACGAGTTCACAATCCCCTTCAAAATGTTCCAGTTTTCTTCCAAAACCACATCATAATGGGATAAAATTCATACCCTATACTAAGTGTGGTATAGCATAATCCTATCTTATATGATATCTTTAAATTCCCAAATAATCAAGTATAATTTTAAAAAATTAAGATATTTATTTGTGACTTTTTTCCCTATTCTGTCGCTTTTTTGGGTTTTGCGATAATATTTTCCATCCCTTTTACATAATTTCTCATGTCAATTGTGATATCCATTCCCTTTGCCTTTACCATAATGCTTTTTATTTCGGAAAACTCTTCATCATATGTGCTTTTTTTTCCGAGCAAAATTCTTATTCCATCACTGTCAACTGTGACTTCATCACTCGTATTAAAATTGATGGCATCAATATCCAGCTCGTATTTATCTATGAGTTGCATTAAATTGATAATGGTATCAAACAATTTCTCATTACGCTTCTTTTCTTCCTGTGCCTGCTTCTGTGCTTCCTCTTGCTGCTGTAGAAGTTTTTGCTTTTCGCTTAACTTAGATTCCTGTTCCACATTCACATCCTGATTTTCCAAGACCACGTTTTGTACCTTGAGTTTTTCATTCAAAATAATTTCACTAAATTTAAGTCCTTTTATTTCAGGAATCTTATCAAGCTTTTTTGAGGAACTCTCTACGACAATTCCATCCTTATCAAAATATAAATATTCTCCCATAAACTCTACGCAGCCCGCAACCATTTTTTCATAAACATAAATAGTAACAGCATGATTACCATTCATTTCAACATTCATTTTCTCAATAAAAGGTAACTGAGGTGTGGAAAAAAACTTATACTTAAGATATAAGTACAAAGAATTATGCTCCTGGGGTGATGTAATTACCTGCTCCTTGATTTGCTCACTCGTGTACTCTTTCGCTCCAACCACTTCTACTGTCTCAATATTAAAAGAAGTCAGTAAAATGAATACAGGAATTCCGACCATCATCAGAAGAATCAATAATTTTTTACCAATTCTTAAACCTACGCTATTTGAATTCCTTCGCATATTCCTATTCACTGTTTCCTCCAAACTAAGTTATCAGAAGTTGTATTTTACTTCTCCTAAAAGGCGCCGAAATAACGCCGTTCATAAACGAATCCGGACTATGTTACCTTCAAGCGCTACCGTTCGGCTATGTGATCACTCACCTTTGAACTGTCCGTCTTGTTTTCACTACAGTACCTTATATTCGCACCCAGACTCAAAAAGTCACGACATATATCCTCGTAGCCTCTCTCGATGTAAGTTGCATCATGAACAATCGTTGTTCCCTCAGCCGTAAGACCTGCGATAATTAAAGCTGCTCCACCTCTTAAATCATGAGCATGAACAACTGCACCATGCAAACGATCTACTCCGGTGATCTCTGCCGCATTTGAGTCTAAAAGCTTTATCTCGGCTCCCATCCTTATTAGATCATCTACATTCTGGTATCTAGATTCAAATATTTCCTCCAGAATTGTACTTTTCCCATCCGCCAATGCCAGAACCGTCATCAATTGTGATTGCATATCGGTTGGGAAACCAGGATAAGGCTTTGTTTTTAGTTCACCAAGAGGTAATGGCCTCCCAAAATTCCTAACCCGAACATTATCACCATTCACCTCAATCTTACACCCTGTTTTATTCAAGACATGAAGCGTTGAGTCCAAATGCCTGATTGGCGTATGTGTAAATAGTACATCTCCTCTCACTGCTGCAACCGCTGCCATATATGTTCCTGCAACAATCCGATCGGTTGAAAGGCTAAATTCAACATCCTTTAATTCTTTTACCCCTTCAATCTCGAGATAAGCGGAACCTAGCCCGCGAATCCTTGCACCCGCTTCAATTAAGTAGTTACAAACCTCCGTAATCTCGGGTTCTCTTGCAGCATTATAAATTCGAGTAATACCAGTTGCCAGTACCGCCGTCAAAACAATATTCTGTGTCGCTCCAACGCTGGGAAATTCCAAAAATATGTCTGTGCCGATAATCCTATCTGAGTAGCAATGAATCATGCTACCGTCTTCCTGTAAAAATTCCTCTGTGACATTCATCTTTTTAATTGCATTCAGGTGATAGTCAATTGGTCTTTTTCCTATAGCACAGCCACCCGGGTATGCAATCGTAACTTCATGAAAACGCCCCAGAATAGCACCTAAAAACAGGATAGAACTTCTCATTTTTCTCACTGAATCTTCTGAAACATGGGTATTATCTGCCATACTGCTATCTACAATAAGAGTATTCTCTTCCCAACTGGTCTTACAGCCTAGCTCTTCCAGAATTTTAACCATATGGAATACGTCCAGAATCCTAGGACAATTCTTTAGTTTGGAGATACCTTTATTCAAAATAGTAGCAGCAACTACAGGCAATGCTGCATTCTTTGAACCCTGAATCTTAAGTTCACCTTTCAGCTGCTTCCCGCCGATTATCTCAATACTCGACATACTACACCTCAGACTTGAAGGAAATATAATACACTATATGATATCTTGCATGTCCGGGTGAATGACCTATTTTTCTCCTTTTATTTGGTTAGATACACTGAGTACGATTCCCATCTCAAAAAGTATAACCACAACCGCACTGCCTCCATAACTAATAAACGGTAAAGGAATACCCGTTGATGGTATGGAGTTGGTAACTACGGCAATATTAATCATAACTTGAGTGGCAATGTGTGCAAGGACTCCGGTAGCAATTAAGCCGCCTAATAAGTCGGTAGAATTGATGGCGATAATAAAAATACGCCAAACCAATAGTATAAACAATAAAATCAACGCAAAGGCTCCAAATAAACCGAGCTCTTCGCAGATGACAGAAAATATCATATCATTATGGGATTCCGGGATGAAGCCCAGCTTTTGCATGCTCTCTCCCAGTCCTTTACCGAAGATACCGCCTGAGGCGATAGCATACAGACCTTGCAAAATCTGATAGCCCTTTTCATGTGTTTCTACATTCAACCACACCTCAATACGTTGGGCACGGTAGCCAACGAACATAATAAACAAAGCACCCACACCCATAAATCCAACTCCGGCAGCAATAAAATAACCTTTTTTTCTACTAGCCACGAAGCAGACGGCAACCATTACCACACCGGCAATTAAAGCGGTAGATAAGTTTTCAATTGCGATTAAGCCTACTAAGGGAGCAATAAAAACTAATACTCTTAAGAAGCCACGAAATTTATCAAGCCTCTTGGGCGCTACATTTACGATGTATGCTGTAAATACAATAATTGCAATCTTGGATAACTCTGATGGCTGAAATCTTCCTAAGGGTCCCATATCAATCCAACGTTTGGAACCGTTAACCTCCGCTCCGAAGAACAATACAAAGACCTGCAATCCAATACAAAGTATGTATAACAAAGTTACCGGCCGAATTTTAATAATTGGCAGTTTAATGGTCAGCAGATGATAATCCAGTTTTGATACAAACAGCATGACCAAGATTCCCAGACCCGCAAAAAGTGCCTGCCGTTCTAAGAAATGTGTTGGATTTCCATATATTCTTTGTGCATTATAGGAGCTGGTGCTATATATCATTACTAAGCCAAAGCATACAAGAAAAAGTATCAGAAATAGTAAGCTATAATCGTAATAGCTATGTATCTTTTTATTTGCGTCTCTGACTGTTCTACCCATCGTTTCACTCCTATATGTTTTTTATGTGCGACTAAAGCATGCTTCTTACATATTGCTTGAATAAATTTCCCCTTTGTTCAAAATCATCAAACATCCCCCAGCTAGCACAGGCCGGTGACAGCAATACATTATCTCCGTATTTTGCCTGACTGGCACTGATCCTTACAGCCTCTTCTAAGCTGTCTGCCAGGTATATATTATGAATATCCTGATGTCTCGCCTCTTTCGCTATTTGCTTCTTCGTCTGGCCAATCAATACCAGACACTTCACCTTTCCCTGAAAGGTTTGAAGCCAGGGTACAAAGGAAACCTTTTTATCATATCCCCCTGCAATAAGTACTGTGGGGCCTTTCATTGCCTGGATTGCCTTGATCGAGGCATCCGGGTTTGTTCCTTTCGAATCATTGTAATAGGTAACACCATGAATTGTTTCTACATATTCAATTCGATGTTCCACCCCTTTAAAGTTAAAGAGGGTCTTACGTATATATTCCATTGGAACACCCATTTGAAGGGCGATTCCTACCGCCGCCATGATATTCTCATAATTATGTCTGCCTATCACACGCAGGCGATTCACATCACATATTAATTTCTTTTCTCCAGACCTAGAATAATATATTTCATCCTCTTCCAGATAAAGTCCTTCCTCCAGTTCCCGCTTACTACTGAAAAATAATACCTTTGTCTTTAACCGAGCTGCCATATTACGAAGTATCTCGTCTTCATAATTCAGGATGCAAAGCTCATTTACCGACTGATTGAGCGCGATCCGTTCTTTCATGGCTATGTATTCTTCCATCGTATGATGCCGATCCAGATGATCCGGTGTAATATTTAAAATAGTACTTACATCCGGTTTGAAGGTTTGAATCGTTTCTAATTGAAAGCTACTAAGCTCAATTACGGTAACCGTATCCGACCTGGTATCAAGCGCAACATCGGTATAGCTCTTTCCAATATTGCCTACAACAAAAACCTCTGGAAAATAGCTTTTCATTAACTTTCCAACTAAGGTTGTAGTTGTTGTCTTGCCATTTGTTCCGGTTATACCAATGACTTTTCCCTTGGTATAACAAAAAGCGAGTTCAATCTCACCCCAGACCGGTATGTTCTTCTCTTTCATTCTAACAATATCCGGATGATCGCAAGGAACTCCCGGACTGATCACTAACAGATCAATGGAATCAATTAAATCCTCCGATAGACTCCCTGTTATAAGCGTGAATCCATCTTCAATATCAAATTGATTTACGAAGTCAAATTTTGTTATGGTCACATTGCCATCATATAAGATGACAGATGCCCCCAGCCTTTGCAGCAGTCTCGTAGCTGAAATACCGCTTTTCGCTGCTCCATATACCATTACCTTTTTATCCTCAAGCTGCATATACATCCTCCGAAATCTAGAAATCACCCGTTGAATTATTCTTTCTCCTTGGTATTTCGTAAGTAATTCTATGCTCCTTTGTATTGGCAGGCATTAAACTTTAGCTGATACCCATTAAAGCAATCAGACAAAGAATCGTGGTTACTATGGAAAATACAGCAACGACTCTGGTCTCAGACCAACCCATGAGTTCAAAATGATGGTGAATTGGAGCCATTTTAAAGATTCGCTTTCCTCCGGTCATTTTAAAATAACTAACCTGTAGCATAACTGATAACACTTCAACCAAATAGATTAATGCCACAATTAATATGAATAAAGGCATTCTCAGCATATAGGCACTCATTACAACAAATCCTCCCAGCGCCAGTGATCCCGTATCTCCCATGAACACCTTAGCCGGATAAACATTATATAAAAGGAATGCCAATAAGCTTCCTGCAGCCGCACCTGTAATCGGTGATATTCCACTTTGCATTGCAATAGCCACAACCGTAAAGAAGGTGGCAATGAGTAAAGTAACACTGGACTCTAAGCCGTCCAAACCATCCGTAAAATTAGAACCATTTACGGTACCTAAAAAGGCGATGAAGAAAATCGGTATGAAAAGGAAGGATACCTCAATGTATTTTCCTCCTGAAAACGGTATTAGCATTGCTGTACCGACATCGGTATAATTCAATAAATAATAGCAGAGCACTGCTGTTACTAAGATCTGCCCCACCAGCTTTTGCCAGGCACGAAGTCCCATAGAGCGCTTCATTACTACCTTTATATAATCATCCATAAAACCAATAATGCCAAAGCCAACAGTAGCAAACAATACAGGCACAAGATCCGGATACTTATTGATGTACAAAACTGAAGTAATTGCTATGCTAAGCACTATAACAATACCACCCATCGTCGGCGTTCCTGATTTTTTCTGATGAGACTGGGGTCCCTCTTCTCGGATATACTGTCCGAACTTTAATTTCCGAAGAAACGGAATAAGCAGAGGGCACAGAACCACACAAACTCCAAAGGATATGATGACTGGTAGTAATATTGTTAAGGTCGAAAAATTCATATGTTATCTCCATTCCGCTGCTGTTTGCAGCCTTGCATAGTAAAAATATAAATATCTGTGCGCAATTATACCATGGATAAAGCACCCAGGTATGGCACTTCGTGCCATGACGCGCACTCACTTCGTTCGGCGCCGGCATAATATCTGTGCGATATTATACCGTATTGAAAATCAAAAAACAACCCATAAATAAGGTATATTTTCTAGTAAGAAGGTCTCTCTCTATTCGTCGCCATAATACAACACAATATCACTGCCTTTGTCTATTTTTTCTCCTGGTAGAGGAAATTGTGCTGTTACCTGATCTCCTTCACCGGATGTGAATGCCTCTCCAAATTCATATAATTTCATCTGTTTCTTTACTTCTTCCTTTGACTTACCCACGAAATCTGGCATTTCAATTTTTCCAATATTAAATTCTTCAATCTCTTTCTCTGTATACTTTTCTTCAATGCCCATATAAGGAAGTATATTATCAAATAATTCAGAAATGACCGGTGCAGCTACAGTACCTCCGTAATAAATACCCGTGGGTTCATCGATTAATACTAAGGCCATAACCTGAGGATCATCTGCAGGAGCAAAGCCAATGAAGGAGGAAATGTATTTATTGCTGCTTCTCGGCAACTTTTCAGAGGTTGCCGTTTTTCCTCCAATTCTGAAGCCTGGAAGGTAGGCTCTTTTACCTGTACCATCCGCTACAACTGCTTCCAGCAGCTCACTCATGGTATCCGAAGTCTCTTTCGAGATTACATTTTCTGTTGTTTTATAGTCTAAAGCACGTACATACGTGCCATCTGCCGATTTAATTTCAACCCCAAAGTGTGGGGTAACCAGTGTTCCTCCATTTACTACTGCACTTGATGCCACCATCAGCTGTAAGGGTGTTATCTGGAACGACTGTCCAAAGGATATTGTTGCAAGCTCTACTGCACCTATATTTTCTGTCTTGTGCATGATAGAATTTGCTTCGCCCGGAAGGTCAATTCCTGTCTTTTGGAATAGACCCAGCTGTTTAAAATATGTATACATCTTCTCAACTCCAACCCTGGCTCCTAGTTCCATGAAGACCGGGTTGCAGGAGTTCTTGATACCATCAACAAAGGTCTGGCTGCCATGGCCTCCAACTTTATGGCACCTTATGATTCTGTCCTCTACCCTTTTGTAGCCAGGGCAAAAGAAGGTATCCGATAATTTCACCACTTTTTCCTCTAGTGCCGCGGTAGCCGTTATAATCTTAAAGGTTGATCCCGGCTCATAGGTATCACTAATGCAGGCATTTCTCCACATTCCATTCAGCAGCTCATTGGTTTTCTCGGAGGAAAGTGTTTGACCAGCGTAATCCTCTGAAATTTCGGGGATCAAGGTATAGGGATCATTCAAATCAAATTCCGGTGCGTTAACCATTGCGTATATTTCACCGTTTGCGGGATTCATTACAATTAGCTTTACATTATTTGCAAGCTTTGATTCCATAACCTTTTTGGCAGCCTGCTCCGCATATTTTTGAATATTTACATCCAAGCTGGTGTATAAGTCATTGCCGGCCATTGGTTCTTTTCGATCCTCCGCCGCATTCTCTATCTCCACACCGTAAGCGGTGGTGAGTGTTAAAATTGTTCCATCAATCCCTTTTAAATATTCGTCGTATTTTACTTCCAATCCGATAATTCCCTGATTATCGCTGCCGGTAAATCCAATTGCCTTAGATGCAAGACTTCCATAAGGATAATATCTTTTATAATCCTCATCTACCATCACACCATTTAGGTCATATTCTCTGATTTTATCAGCAATCTCTTTATCCACATTGGATTTTACTCTTTCAATGGAAGAATTCTTCTCAACTCTTTTGCGAACTTTTTCTTCTGAAAGTCCCAACAATTCTGACAGAACCTGAACTACTCTGTCCGAGTCAGTGATCTGGGCGTGAATTACGGATATGGTACATACCGGCTTATTGGTAGCTAGTAAGGTTCCATTTGCGTCGTAGATTGAGCCTCGCTCTGCTTTAATTGATCGTTCCCTTTCATGGAGAGCCTTTGCCCGTTCGGCATAATCCTCTGATCGAAATATCATTAGATATCCTAAACGAAGCATTAAACTAATCGCTACGATCAAAACGACTACCACTACGATTAAAATGTTCCTTCTATTATAAGTTCTACTTTTCGACATACTATCATAACCTTGAATCTCTTATCGATTTATTCTATTACAATAGTTGCCGCTTTATTCACAGTGTGAGACAATTTCATCTCCAACGAAGTTCTTCTATGCTTTACTCAATGAAATCCGGATTGTATATATCTTCCTCAGCATTATTTCCTTGACCTGTGCCAGACTCATTCTCTTGCTCAGTGCCGGTACTCTCCGTATTTTCCGAATTAGCTCCACCGGATGCCTCAGTACCTGTATTTGATTCAGTATTTGAATTTACATTCTCTGCGTTTGTTGTTGCCTCTGAATTATTAGTCTCAGATGTATTTTGAGCTGTATTATTTGCATCGTCGGAATTCTCATCCCCCAAAAGATAGTCAATATCACCTTCCGGATAAATATCAAGTGCCGGAAGTATCTCTTTCATGATTTTACTCGCAAATTTTGTAGCGATGGAGCTATCTGCCTGAACCTCTACTTTCTGAGGCTCGTCGATCCATACATAAATAACGACTTCCGGATTAATCGCCGGAACACAGCCTAAAAAGGATACCGTATAGGTTTTTGCAGCACGTGGCAGCTTTTGTGCGGTAGCGGTCTTGCCGCCAACAGCATAGCCTTCCACCTGAGCCCCCTGCGCCGTTCCCTCTTCTACCGTCCGGTATAATGCCTGTTGAATAAAGTCTGAGGTTTGCTCTGATACAGTCTGTCTGACAACAACCCCGTCATTCTCCTTTACAGTTGCACCGCTGTCATTTACGATCTCTTTTACAATATGGGGCTGATAATAGCTTCCTCCATTGACAAGGGAGGAAAATGCAGATGCCATTTGTAGCATTGTAGTGGTAAAGGATTGTCCAAAACTACTGGTGGCTAGCTCTGTTGCATTCAATTTGTCTTTCTCGAAGATTAATCCGGCTTCTTCGCCCGGTAGGTCTATTCCGGTTTTCTTGCCTATTCCAAAATCATTTTCATAGTGATAAAAGGTATCCCTGCCCTCCTTTGCAACAATTTGCATCAACGCATCGTTGCAGGAAAACATAAGGCTTTGGGTTAAGCTAAGTTCACCATGTCCCACTCTCTTCGCACAATGAATGGGAGATCCTCCAACTAATTCACTGCCATCACAGTAATATGTATCATTTGCTGCTATAATACCTTCTTCAAGACCGGCAGCAATGGTGAGTGGTTTAAAGGTAGATCCCGGCTCAAAGCTGCTGCTTATGACGTCGTTTTTCCAAAGTGTGTTTAAAGCTTTTGTCTTATCTTCGTCCGACATAGACTTTATTTCTTTTTTTGTATATATTCCTTCCAAACTTTGAGGATTATTAAGGTCATATTCCTGGTTGGATGCCATACCAAGTATCTCCCCGTTGTTTGGATTCATTACTAAAATCCCGATGCCCTTACTTCCGGTTTCTTTATTAAACTCAATTATCTTCTCTTGAATAATTCTCTGAACATTAGCATCAATGGTACTAATCACAGAATTTCCATTTACCGCCTTCTTTACGATGCGTTCCAGATCAAGCTCAGAGTCGTAATATCCATATTCTCTTCCATTGGTTCCATTCAATTCACTGCTATAATATTCTTCAATACCCCAAAAGCCGGTATTGTCTGCTGATGTAAAGCCAAGAACATCACAAGCAAGTGTACTATAAGGATAGGTTCTTACATACTGCTCCTCGAACCATACGCCGATGATGGTATTATCCTTGTCCTCATCCATCAGGGTCTTGAAACTTTGAACCACATCATATTTTAATTCTTTTAAAACAATCACATATTGTTTCGCCGATTGTTTGTCCAGTATTTCCTGAATTGTGGCCTCTTCAATCCCAAAGGTACTTTTCAGTGCCTTCATCGTTGGTTCAATACAGGTTTCATTCTCTAATAACAGCTTTGGATCCAGAATCAGACGGTATTGTAATTCACTGGTAGCCAGCAATGTCCCATTCCGATCTAAGATATCTCCTCGTTTGAACGGTAAAACAGAGCTAACGTAGGATTGCCTGGACAATACCTTCTTAGCATACCGATCTCCGTCCACTTGGACGATATAGACTAATCTGACCATTAATGCAATTAATGCAAGGGTGACAACACAAAATACAAGCAATAATCTTGCTTGCATTCGTGAATTAAAGTTACGATTTGCTTTTACTTGATTTCTCTCCATTGCACTTTAACCTCATAATATTTTCCGGTTTCAATTTGGTATATCTTCGTATTGTCTCACGTAGCCATCATCATTGCTTTGATAGGTAATAACCTCATTCTTGTTCGGATATACCATACCAAGCTCACTTACAGCCACCTGATAAATATAGTCCAGATCGATCTGTGTGTCAATGGAAGCATAAGCTGCGTTGTTTTCATTTGTTAGTGATATGAGACTTTTCTCCATAGTAACGATTGATTTTTCCATAGAGCTTACTTTCATTTGAAGCTGCAAATATTCAACGCATACGAATACGGATATTGCTGTTGCAACAGTAAGCACCATTAAGGATGCCAGATTTATTCCGGAGAAGGCCACCGGTTTTTTATGCTTTTGCCTGCGGGGTTCTGGAGTCTCGTATATTCGTTCCTCTCTTCTTCTCTCCGGTACTGCATTTAGCTTTCGTACTGTATTTCCATCAATATAGCTTGTCCTGGAATCTTCCGTTTGATATTTTCTCCTCTTTGCTTCCATGCAAGATTTCCCTCCCTAACTGTCATTCGGCCGTGAGGCCGCTCAATGCAGGATGTGAAATTGTCCTTTATTTCACACTAATGCTCCAATCAATTACCTGTCTTTTCAAATACTCTTAATTTTGCGCTTTTTGACCTTGAATTATTCTCCAGTTCCTCCTCTGAAGGAAGGATTGGTTTTCTGGAGATAACCTTTCCCATTGGTTTCTTTCCGCATACACACACCGGAAAATTCGGCGGGCATGTACAAGGATTCTCGTTCTGTCTAAAACTTGACTTTACGATTCTGTCCTCCAGTGAATGGAAGGTAATGATGCACAGCCTTCCTTCCGGCTCCAACAGTGAGATCATATCTGAAAGTGTATCTCGAAGTACCTCAAGCTCACGGTTTAGTTCTATTCTGATTGCTTGAAAGGTTCTCTTCGCCGGATGTCCGCCAGCCATTCTTATCTTCATTGGTATGGCTGCTTTGATTGCATCAATCAGCTCAAACGTTGTTTCCAGGGGCTTTTCTTCCCTCCTGCGAACAATATGCTTGGCAATATTTTTAGCAAAATTGTCCTCACCATAATCCCGGATGATACGAAATAGCTCCATCTCACTGTAGTCATTTATGATATCTTTCGCAGTAAGTTCATTTCGTGTATCCATTCTCATATCCAGAGGTGCATCTTCTTTGTAAGAAAAACCTCTTTCCGGCGTATCCAGCTGATAAGAGGAAACCCCTAAATCAAGGATAATTCCGTCCACACGTTCAATGGCCAAATCCTTTAAAACCTGCTTTATATTACAATAATTACTTCTTACAATAGTAACTCTATCCCCAAATTCTGCGAGCCGTTCACCAGCTGCAGTAATTGCAGCTTCATCCTGATCGATTCCTATTAATCTACCGGTAGTTAGCCGTTTCGCGATTTCAAAGGAATGTCCTCCTCCACCCAAAGTACCATCCACATAGATACCATCCGGCTTAATATTTAGATTCCCAATTGTTTCTTCCAACAACACAGATATATGTTTAAATGCCACTGTAGTAGCCTCCAATCTTGTCCAAGGCTTTTGCCTCCTGTATATTTTATTAATGATATTGATCAGAGTGCCTAAAGCCCTCTTTACACTAACGCTGTGAATAAGGGTGCATCTATATCCATATGGGTGCAGACCGGGCATCCCGTGATTGCCTGCACTTGGCAATCATGGGATGTTAAAGGCAAACCCAGGTGGATATAGATGCACCCTTATTCACCTCACAGCCTAAATCTCGCATCATGATCTATATGGTTATCAAAAGCTAATCCCATACTGTGACATATGCTCTGCTATTGCATCAACATCTTCATAATCATTATTATTATCCCAACGTTCCTTGCTCCAGATTTCGATTTTATTCAGTACGCCGACAAATACGATATCCTTATCTAATCCTGCACATTCACGGAGCTTCATCGGTATCAAGGCTCGTCCCTGCTTGTCCACCTCACAGGCAGCAGCTTTTGCCAAAAAATAACGTTGTAATTGTCTGGCTTCTTTCGTGCCTGGAAGTTTCGCCAGCTCTAATGAAAAGGTTTCCCATTCTGTTTTAGGGTATACAAAGAGACAACCATCTAAACCTGCAGTGATAACAAATTCATCACCAAGGTCTTCCCGAAATTTAGATGGTATGATAAATCTTCCCTTTGAATCAATCGAGTGATCGAATTCACCCATGAACATCTGGCTTCACCCTCTTCTTTTGTGAACGATGCAGCAGCTATGCATTTTGCTCCACTTTTATGGCCTTTTACACCACTTTACACCACTTCGCTCCACTAATAGGTTCATTTTATCGTATTAATGGGAATTTATCAAGGGAAAAAATTAAAAAAAATAGTGCAGGAAACCTTATAAATATAGGCTTCCCGCACAAATGAAATTCTATGTACAAGATATAGTATTTCAGACAAAAATATAACTAGATATGTACATATTACGTATAAAAATAAGGAATGAGAAATTAGTCCTATTCCTTATTTTTACAATTATTCAGTTTAATATTGGATTTAAATGTAAATATATCCTATTTATGATCTGAAATTTCTATTTAATTACAGTAGTTTTCTTCTTATAAATCCATATTCCAGCTGCAAATATAATGATCATCGCAGAAAGGAGCTGTGATACTGCAAAAGGAGTACCCCATAGAAAAAGCTGATCCGTACGTAATCCTTCCATCCATATCCTACCGATTGCATATCCGATCAGATATAACAACATGACTTCTCCATCGAATTTCTTATGCTTCGTGTATAGCACTAGTATAACAAGTAAGCACAAATTCCATAAAGACTCATATAGAAAGGTTGGGTGTACTTGAATATATTCTATTCCATTAACATTAACGATATTGTTACGAATCTCCAGAATTCGATTCAAAGCCTCGGGTTTTCCTGTAAAAAGCTCCTGCAACCTTGCTGGCGACACAGAATCATGATATACATTGGAGACTGCACTACGGTTTACCTGCATTGCAAATAAACCATCCGTATATTTCCCAAAAGCTTCTCGGTTGAAAAAATTACCCCAACGACCAATCATCTGGCCTGCAACCAAGCCAAGACATGCCGTATCCGCAAGTAACCAGAATGAATACTTTTTTACTTTAGTGTAAATAATAGCTGCTACTACAGCTGCTATGATTCCACCGTAGATTGCCAATCCTCCTGTCCTCAAATTAAAGATCGACAAGGGCTGTGCGGAAAATTCATCCCAGGCAAAGGCTACATAATAGACTCTGGCACCAATCACCGCAGAAATAATTGCTATCAAAGCAAAATCTAAATACAGCTCCGTACTCTGACCGGTTCTTCTTGCCATCCACTCAGCAATTAACCATCCTACCAGCATACCAATTCCTATCACAACCCCATAATATGCTATATGGTATCCAAAGATATTAAAGCCTGAGCCGACATTTTCAAACTTAATTCCAAGATGAGGAAAAATAATATTAGAACTTAGTATTGCCTGCATAGCATCACCACCTTTCGCTTGATGCAGCTAAAACTATACGTTAAAACGGAATAATACAACGTCTCCATCCTGTACAACATATTCCTTACCTTCCGAACGAACGAGTCCTTTGTCCTTTGCCGCATTAAAATTACCACACTCAATCAGAGCATTATAATTAACAATCTCTGCACGGATGAATCCACGTTCGAAGTCAGAATGAATCTTACCAGCTGCCTGTGGTGCTTTCGTACCAACTTTGATGGTCCAGGCTCTTGTCTCTTTCGGTCCGGCTGTTAAATAAGATATCAAACCAAGAATATGATAACTAGCCTTAATTAGCTTTTCCAGTCCTGACTCATTTAAACCAAGATCCTCAAGAAACATCTTCTTTTCGTCTTCTTCTAGTTCCGCAATCTCCTGTTCGATTTGAGCACAGATTACAAATACCTCGGAAGCTTCCTGCTCTGCGAATTTGCGCACTAACTGTACATATTCATTATTTACACCATCATCTGCCAAATCGCTGTCCTGTACATTAGCTGCGTAAATTACTGGCTTCGCGGTCAACAGATTATAATCTGCAAAAAGTGCTGCTTCTTCATCATCCTCTGTCTGGAAGGTCTTTGCTAATGTTCCTTCCTCCAGGTGAGCCTTTAAACGTTCCTGCAGGGCAAGTTCCTTAGCGAGTGCCTTGTCATTCTTTGCACCTTTAGCGGTTCTGGAAATTCTTCTCTCAATTATATCCAAATCCGAGAATACCAGCTCTAGATTGATGGTTTCAATATCTCTTAAAGGGTTCACGGAACCATCTACATGAATTACATTTGTATCTTCAAAGCAACGTACCACATGAACGATTGCATCTACCTCTCGGATATGAGAAAGGAACTGATTTCCTAATCCTTCTCCCTTTGAAGCACCACGAACAAGACCCGCGATATCAACAAATTCAATTGCTGCCGGTACTATTTTCTCTGTATGATACAGATCTCCCAATACCTTCAGTCTCTGATCCGGAACTGCTACAATACCAACATTGGGATCTATGGTACAGAAGGGATAATTCGCTGATTCTGCTCCTGCTTTAGTTAGTGAATTAAAAAGTGTGCTCTTACCTACATTGGGTAAGCCTACGATACCTAATTTCATTCGTGTTTTCCTTCCTTATTTGTTAATCTCTCGCTTCGATTACCAGTAAAATTCCATCTGATATTTCAACTTCTGCGATGTCTTCTACTATTTCATTGCTTGTTCCAAGACTACTTCCTGCCTCCAATAGGATATGGTCAAGCGGATACTTAAAACCCTTTAAGGTAAGCCCACTCACCCGTTCTGTAAAAGGCAGTAAGGAGACATAGTCCCCATATTGCTTGGATTTTTCCAGCATAAAGCTTTCATTTTTAAGATAAATTTTATTATTTGTATCAATCATCGCAGCTGATACTCCAACTTGCATCGGTAATAACAGTAGATGAATATTTGCCATTACATGATCCATCCTGGAACCGGTTGCCCCAGCGATTAATATAGAAGTAGCATTATGGCTTAAAGCTAATTCAACAGCAATATGCGTATCCGTCTTGTCCTTTTCTCGTGGGTAGGTATCCATTGGTGTGGATTTCCTACGATATTTCAATAGAACTTCTTCCGAAATCGAATCAAAATCTCCCACAATATAATCCAACTCCAGCTCCAGTCTGTCGGCGATTGCCAATCCACTATCTGCTGCTATGACCATCTGAAATTCTTCCTGTTCTATTAGAGCACTTAACAGGGCTTCCTCCGTATGTCCACCGGTAATGATTAATACTTTATTTTCTTTGTCCATATGCTGCATCCCCGTTATAATACTAATATCTGTCTGCTTATTTGCTCTTAATATCTTCGAATTTTTGTTTAAATTCAGCTACATTACTCATAATATCACCACGGAAGATACTGGTACCCGCAACAATAACATTGGCTCCTGCATTAATAACACGCTCTACATTTTGAACCGATATGCCGCCATCCACCTGTATGTCAATATCTTTTCCAGTATTCTGAATCATACTCTTTAAAATCTCAATCTTTGGAAGGGTCGCTTCAATGAAGGACTGACCTCCAAAGCCAGGATTTACGGTCATAATCAAAACCATATCCAGCTCCTCAAGAACATACTCTAATACACTTACGGGTGTTGCCGGATTAAGTGACACTCCCGCCTTTAATCCAAGTTCTTTTATCCTGGAAACTGTTCTATGAAGGTGTTTACATGCCTCAGAATGAACTGTGATCAGATCTGCTCCGGCTTCTTGAAAGGCTTCTAAGAATCGAATCGGTTCTTCAACCATCAAATGAACATCGAACACCAGGTTTGAAGTCTTACGAATGGAAGCAATGACAGGCATGCCAAAGCTAATGCTAGGTACAAACATACCATCCATAACATCTATGTGAAGATACTCAGCACCTGCTTTTTCTAAATAACCAATCTGTTCCCCCAGAATAGTAAAGTCTGCCGCCAAAATTGATGGAGCAAGTTTTATCATAATTAACACCTATCCTTTCCTCAGGCGTGTCCAAATCACACCCTTAGCACAACAATCCTCCGCCATGGGCGGAGGTAATACAAAGCTTATTTATTTGACCGCTACTTATACTTTAATAGCGTTTCTTATCCTTTAATTCATTATACAAAACCATATAATTATCATATCGTATGGAACTGATTTTCTTGTCTGCAAGCGCCTGCTTCACAGCACATCCAGGCTCATTTATATGACTGCAGCCACCAAAACGACAGTGATCCTCATATTCCTTAAACTCCTGGAAATACTCCTTTAGCTCTTCTGTCTGTATCTCATCAATATATAAGGAGCTAAAGCCCGGGGTATCCATCACGTAGGTATCCTGCTCAACATAAATAAGCTCTGAATGCCTCGTTGTATGCTTCCCCCTCTTGATCTTCTCACTGACATTTCCAGTTTCCATCTTTATATCCGGCTGTAGAAAATTGATGAAGGTTGATTTCCCCACACCGGAAGGTCCTGCCAGAACAGTAGTCTTTCCCTTCAACATTTTAGATAGGTCTTCCAGTCCATTCTTCTGCAGCATACTGGTAAAACGAACCTGATAGCCGCAGCGTTGATACGTTTCCTTTAATAAAGATATCTCGTCCTCATCAACAATATCCATCTTATTAAAGCATACAATCGTATCCAACTCCTGCTTTCCCATCATGATTAAGAACCGATCTAAAAGATTTAGATTTGGATTAGGCTCCGCTGCCGCAAATATAATCATAGCTTGATCCACATTTGCAACAGCAGGCCTGATTAATTCATTCTTTCGAAGTAATATCTTGGAGATCGTACCACAGCCCTCGGGTTGATCGTCAGTAGTAATCAAGGCATCATCACCAACTAAGGGTTTGATATTTTGATTACGAAAAATACCTTTTGCCTTACATTCATAAATTCTGTTCTCATCTGGTACATGAACATAATAAAAACCAGCAATTCCTTTGACAATCTTCCCTTTCAAGTTAACCCTCCACAGGCTCAAAATTCACGCTCCAGGTTGCTTCATTGGATTCGCCCGGAACAATATATACTTCACCATCCACATACATCTTTACAGTACCTCTGCTTCCGCTGTCACTATCGACAGAGATTGAGAACGGAAAATCATCCGAGGTAAGCGTATTGTTATATATCTCATATGCAGGTTCGCCATCCTGTTCTATTTCAAGAATAATTTCTGCTGACTGACCACTCTCATAGCCTTCCAGAGGATTTACATCAATGGTAACCTGACCTACATAACTTGTTGCAGTTGTTCTACCTTGATTAATTGTAATATCAATTGCAGTACCTCCCGCAACCTTTTCACCTACCGAATAGTTCTGGTAAATAACTTGACCTTGGGCATATACATCAGAAGAATCATAGGAAACGGAACCTTTCTTAAGTCCAGCACCCGTTAAAGCAGATGCCGCTTGTTTTTCCGTCATGCCTAGCAGATTGGGAACCGTAACATTCTGTGGTCCGCTGCTGACATATACAGTAACCGTATCTCCGGAGGTTACCGTCTCATCACGCGCAGGAGAGGTATTGATAACTTCACCGGCTGTAACCGTATCACTGTTCGGATATTCATGAACAGGTTTTAATCCCTTTTCTATTAATTTCTTATCAGCCTGTGCCTCGGTAAGACCATATACATTTGGAACTGCAAAGGATTCCTTACCTGTACTTATGGTTAAAATGACACTTTCACCCATGAGTCTTTCACTTCCTGCCTCAGGATACTGCTTCATTACCACTCCATCCTCATAGGTATCGGAATAGTCGTAATCATATTGGATGAATACATTCGGATCTCTAGACTCCAAAGAGGCGTAAGCATCATCCTTAGTTAAGCCAATTACATCCGGAACTGTATAAGTTTCACCCACACCAGTGATTGTTGGTGTTGCTCCATCGGTTGGTGACACTGATATGGAAGGGGAAGGTTCTGGGCCATTATCATCTTTACGTGCATTATTTGATACGAACCAAATGACTGCCGTAATAATTGCAATAACAATTAAGGCACTAACACCGACGGTAAGCCATACGAATACCTTTTCTACCTTGGCATCTACGGTATCCAGCTCCTCGTCTTCATCCTCATCAAACTTTCCAGGGGTGAGGTTCTTCGTAGGGCGCATATTATCGTCCTCTAGGAACGCACCACTCTTAATTTTATTCAAATCATCCGAAATATTGATGGTAGGCGAATCTGTCGCTGTGAATGCAGGTATCTGAACAAAATCTCCATCCGGATTTGTAATCGCCTTTTTTAAATCAGAAATTAGCTCAGAGGCTGTATGATATCTGCGCTCCGGTCTCTTCTGCATACATTTTTGTACAATTTTATCTATACTGACAGGAATTTCAGGATCCAGTTCACGAAGAGGCATTGCTTCTCCCTGAATATGCAGCAACGCAACGGATACTGTATTATCACCGGCAAAAGGAACTTTCCCTGATAGCATCTCATATAGGGTTACACCTAAGGAGTAGATATCACTTTTTTCATCACTATAACCGCCTCTTGCCTGTTCCGGTGATAAATAATGTACTGAGCCCATGGCATTCGATGTAATAGTATTTGAAGTTGTAGCTTTCGCTATACCAAAATCTGTTACTTTTACCTTTCCATCTCTGGAAATGATTATGTTCTGTGGTTTAATATCTCTATGAATAATATGATTATCATGAGCAGCTTCCATTCCTTGAGCAATTTGAATTGTAATTCCTACTGCTTCCTTAATATCAAGCTTACCCTTTCTTTCAATAAAGCGCTTCAGGGTAATCCCTTCCACTAATTCCATAACAATATAATGTAAACCATTGTCATCTCCGACATCATATACATTCACAATATTTGGATGAGATAATCCTGCTGCTGACTGAGCTTCTCCTCTGAACTTATTAACAAAACTTTTATCACTTGAATATTCTGGCTTTAGTACCTTAATCGCCACAAAACGATTCAGTCTTTGGTCTCTGGCCTTGTATACATCAGCCATACCGCCTGAACCCACCTTATCAATAACTTCATAGCGATCGCTGATAAACATACCTGGTTTCAACATTTTTTTGCTCACCTCTTTTTCATAGTTAACTTACATGATGCCTTCACACCTTGATAATAATTACGGCGATATTGTCTTTTCCGCCATTCTGATTTGCATGATTTACTAAGGTTGCAGCCGCAGTTTCCAGATCTTCATTCTCCCTGATGATCTGTTCAATTGTCTCGTCCTCCAACATATTTGTCAGTCCGTCCGAGCACATAAGTACAATATCTCCCTCTTCTAAGCTTACCTCAAAAAAGTCTGATTCAACTTCTTCATTCGCCCCCAAGGCTCTGGTAATAATATTCTTATTGGGATGAACCCTAGCTTCACTACGTTTAATTTCCCCGGTCTTGACCATTGCTTCAACCAGGCTGTGATCCTCAGTAATCTGCTTCATCTCATTACCAATGACATAAAGCCTACTGTCACCTATGTTAGCGACATACATTTCCTTATCAAATACAGTTGCCACTACAAAAGTGGTTCCCATACCTTCTAACTCAATTTGTTGTTCGGCCTCACCAAGTAAGGCTTTATTTGTCTCAGCTAAAGCAGATTTGATTGCTTGAATTGGTGAAACCATATCGCTTTCTTCTATCTTTCGCCGAAAAAATTCCACACAGAATCTTGAAGCATAGTCACCCGCATTATGTCCACCCATACCGTCAGCTACAACAAATAAATTCGGCAGTATTCCAACGGCAGTCTCACTGCAATAAACATAATCCTGGTTTATCCTCCGTCGCTCTCCAATATCAGTTATTGAAAATGCTTTCAAGCCTGCACCTCCTAGTTTCTGCAACCATTAAAGACTTGTTTTATCAATATAACTCTTCCTTAGTTGCCCACAGGCAGCGTCAATATCCGCGCCCATTTCTCTTCTTATAGTAACATTAATTCTATTTTTTTCAAGTGTAAATTTAAAATTTTGTATTTTTTCGTTCTTTGATTTCCTGTAATTCCGCTCTTTTATTGGGTTTACAGGAATCAAATTTATATGACAATTGATCCCTTTTACCAGCTTTGCAAGCTCCCTTGCATGCTCCTCTTCGTCATTGACACCATCGACCAAACTATATTCAAAGGTCAGTCTTCTTCCAGTCTTTTCATAATAATATCGAAAGGCAGACATAACTTCTGAGAGCTCATATTTAGTTGCTACCGGCATCATGGATTTTCGAATCTCATTATTTGGTGCATGTAAGGAAAGAGCTAAGGTTACCGGAAGCCCCTCTTCTGCAAATGCTCGAATTTTGTCCGGAATACCGCAGGTGGATACCGTAATATTTCTGGCGCTGATATTTAACCCCTGAGGATCTATAATCAGCTTGAGAAAACGAATTAAATTATCATAATTATCTAAGGGTTCCCCGGTTCCCATCACTACAATGTTGGATACCCGTTCACCCGATAAGTCCTGAATCCGGTATATCTGATCCAACATTTCAGAAGGCAAAAGATCCCTTTCTTTGCCGCCTATCGTGGAGGCACAGAACTTACAACCCATTTTACACCCGACCTGGGATGAGATACATACGCTATTCCCATGATGGTATTTCATAAGGACACTCTCGATCACTCTATCATCCATTAGACGGAATAAATATTTTATGGTTCCATCCGACGCAGAATGCAGTGAATCCACTTCCTGAAGTGATGTAATCTGGAATTTCTCGTTTAAGCTCTCCCTCAGTTCCTTGGAAAGATTCGTCATTTCCTCAAAGCTGGTTACTAACTTAACATGGAGCCACTCATAGATCTGTTTTACCCGGAATGCAGGCAAACCAAGGCTTTTTAATTCCATTGCCAATTCGTCGATATACAATGATTTGATATCTATTTTATTCATATTTATTATATTGCCTTTCCTTACACTCGTAATTCTCACTGTTCAAAGAAGTTGTCAAGCAAGATCAATACTTAACTTTCCATCTTTTTACCGAGCTTACGAAACTTTGAAATAAAAAATCCATCCGTATCATGGATTCCCGGAATTAACTGAAGATATCCGTCCTTCGTAGTTTCATTCCATAGCTTATTTGGAAGATAAGCCTCCAGACTCTCTGGCCAAAGCCCCAGATTTTGAATGATCCAATCTCGGTTTTCTTGATTTTCTTCCTTGTTAACGGTGCAGGTACTAAAGATTAGTACTCCGTTATCTTTCACGTAATTTTGAGCAGTTTTTAAAATAACTCTCTGTAATTCCACTAGCTCTTTAAGCTG